>NZ_JJQY01000051.1:0-37562 GCF_000979295.1 Methanosarcina sp. 1.H.T.1A.1
TCGTCGGCAGCGTCAGATGTGTATAAGAGACAGGCTGTAGACTGTTCCATTTTATAGAGCTGCGGATAGAGCACGTCTTCGACCACGTCCGGGGTTTTGAAGACAACTGCAAGCTGTGAACTTTTCCGGCTTTCCAGCTTCTCAAGAAGTTCTTTGTCTTCAAGCGGCAGGAGCGGGGCAGGGAAAAATAATTCGAGTTCAGGGTTTGCCAGAAACTCCCTGCAGTGGTCTATAAACATACAGAATTTGTCAAGGGAGAGGGCTGCTGCAACATTCCGCTTCGGGTCGGTCGGGTCTACTATAACAAGAGGCTCGTTATGTCCCATTTCCGAGTGCTGCATAATGTCTATTTTCTGTCCGGGTTTCCAGGTACAGGCTGCTTTTACGGCATTTTCGAAAGAGCCGTAGTGAATGATCAGGAGTTCGGTCAGGTAGCCTGAAAAGCCCTGCGTCCTCAATTCCGAGCCGTAGACGCCGCCTCCGCGCATGAACTGCTTCATAAGCAGGACCTCGTCTTCCCTCCCTTTGATGTGGGTTTTTACGAATTCATTATGGAAAGGCGTCCTGTCAACTGCGGATTTGAGCTGGCATGCCGAAGCAACCCGGAAGCAGGGGACAAGGTCCACGTCAAAGCCTTTGAAAATAATGTTCAGGTAAGGATGTTCGGCATGGCGGTCTTCGGCATGTTCTGCGTGTTTTGCCACTTCCCTTGCAATTTCCATGCCACTGATTTCCAGTTCTTTTCTCTGTGTTTCTTCAGGAAAGCTGATAAAAACATCAATATCATGGGTGCCTGAGAGCCAGGTGCCTCTTGCAGCAGAACCGACCATTTTTACTAAAATATCCGATACACAAAGTTTCTCTGCTGCCGCTATTACCTCTGCGGCAAGTTCCTCCTGAACTGCTGTTAATTTTTTTCTTTCGGCTTCCGTGGGTTTAACCTTTTCAAGTACGGCAAGCTTCAGGTCTTCTGGAATGCTGGTGTACGTTTCCATGCCCGGGACGGCTCCATATATTATTTCTTGATTCTGCAGGATTCTGCAGTTCAGTTATTGATGATTCTGAGATTATTGATGATTCTGAGATTATTGATGATTCTGAGATTATTGATGATTCTGAGATTATTGATGATTCTGAGATTAGTAATGGTTATGGAGTTAATTCGTGATTCTGAAATTAATTTGTGATTCTACAGGTCAGAAATCTTCTCTTTTAACTTATAATTTATGGGTCTCCGGGTAGAATTTTAAAAAGGATGGCTATTTCCCAGATTGGAGGGCTGAGGAACCTCTCGAGCGGGATGAATTCTCGGGTATAAAGGTATTCTCCGGAGACTCCGGGGGTACGAATATATGCACACTTTAAATAAAATGGGCAGTATTTCTATTTCCCGAATCTTGCAGGTTTGCAGATTTACCTTCTCTTAATTTTTAGCTCATTTCATGTCCTTATCATTCTATTTCAAGTCTCATCGGTTCATTTCAAGCTCTATTAAACCCGGTTGTGTTAAAAAATGTTCGTATGGCTGTACTGGATTATCACTCTAACAATTGCTACCTATGCGTCTGTTTATGTTATCAAAAAAATGCCCGAAAACGGTTTTACCGTGCTCACTGCTTTCTATGTGGTTTATCTGGCAGCTTCCCAGGTCCTTGCCACGCGCATTATTGTATTTGACCTTGGTTTTTACTCTTTCTATGCTCCCGCGGCAGTTTTCATCTATCCTTTTATTGCGCAGGTCGTGGATATGATCAATGAGGTCTATGGGGAGCGGAGAACACATATCTCTATTTTCATAGCTTTTGCGACTCAGGTATTATTCGTGCTCTTCATAGGCATGGTCTCAAATCTCAGCCCTGCTCCTTTCTTTGAGCTGGAAAATGCCTGGAAGAGCCTCTTTGGGCTGAGCATCAGGATTACAATTGCAAGCTGGGTCTCTTTTATGGTCTGTTCGAACCTTGACGCCTGGGTCTTTGCAGCCCTTAAAAAACGCTTTTTTGAAAAAGAAAAGAACTTCAAGCACGATACCCTGATAAATCCTTACATCTGGCTCCGTTCAAGTGCAAGTGACATTGTAAATCTCACTCTGGATTCTCTGATCTTTGTTTTTATTGCTTTTTATGGAGTTATGCCAGTTCTCCCTCTGTTTATAGGGCAGCTTATCAGTAAGAATATCATCGGTTTTCTGGATAATCCCTGGTTTGTGCTCTACAAAAAAATGCTTGAAAAGTAAAATATCATGTTTAACGGGAAAAATGTAATATACATTTTATATCCCTCCCAATTTTACTTTTTTAAGCTCTTTTAGCTCACAATTTTTCTTTTTAAACTATTTTGTCAAGATATTTAACTTTTTAATCTCTTTTATGCCCTTATTTCTCTTTTATGTCCTTATTTCTTTTTTATGTCCTTATTTCTCTTTTATGTCCTTATTTCTCTTTTTCCGCTATTCTCCTGCCTTTTCCATTATTTCTTATTTCGTTTTTCATTTAATGCTTACAATTACCCAAAAATCTTTATCTTATCCATACAATATCTTTAACTGTATCCAGTTAAATATTTTAATATTTTTAAAAGTAAACGGGGGCATCAGGATTCAGGAAAACTTCCAGGGAGTGTTCAGGAAACTTTTTTTGTTTCTATTTTTCTCTCAGGCTTCCGGACGGCTGCACCCCTGCTTCATTATATCAAAAGGAGGGCTAATTTGGGGATTAAAAATTATATAAAAATGTTATGTCTAATTATAGTGCTCGGATTGTTGTGTGAAACGGCAGCTGCACAGGTTTCAAGTTCAGAAGGCAACCGTATATGGGACGAAAACTCAAACCAGAACTTTACTTACACCTGGACGCCCCAGACGTACTCGGGTTTTTACTATGACCTGGATACCGGAGTAGGCTCCGAGAATATGACGATCCAGCTTACTGCAGGCAGCCGGAATATCCCGAAAAATGAATTGCAATATGAGACAAGACCCATTAAAACGGAATTCGAATTTGGGGACTGGGATTCTTATCAGGTTATAGGGTTCATGGCTGAGAAGTATTTTGCGGGGTACACAGAAAATTCCAGCTTTGTAAAGGACGATATAAGTGTTATTTCGGAAGGACAGCTTTCGAAGATACTGATTGATAGTGATGATAGGAAATCCCTGTACACGGGCTCTTCTCTCATACTCGAAGAAGGTTATTCCCTGAACATTGTGGAAGTGGACATTAATGGGGATACCGTATGGGTACAGCTCGAAAAGGACGGAGATGTGGTGGATGAAGACTTCCTCTCTTCCAACAGTGACTATGTTTATGAAACCAAGCTTGGGGCTGCAGAAGATGTACCTCTCATTGCAGTCCATTTAGCTCAGATCTTCAGTGGTAGAGAGACAAATGCGGTTTTTGTAGAAGGTATTTTCCAGATCTCGGATGAATACGTCCAGATTGAGAATGGGGACAGATTCGGGAAAATGGAAATAAGTTCCACTTCGAGTTCCGGGATCACAATGAAAAACCGTGATTCTATTACCCTTAGCAAGGGAGATACTATCGACATAATGGGAAAACTTAGCTTTGTTGTGGCTGATGCCAATGAACTCCGCTTTGCTCCCATAGTCGAGACTTCCGAGCCCGGGACCTATGAATTAAGGGGGACGGTCTACGATGAAGTGTTTAAGACAACTGTCTGGACACCTTTCAACTTTGAAGGATTCTATTACAGCATCGATGAAAATGTCTCCACCGAAAGCCTGACCCTCAAAGAAGGAATCAGTGGAAGGTCAATTAATGACGAAGCGCTTGTTTATTCCACCAGCCCGGCACTTGTGAAATTTGAGCAGGAAAGCTGGGGAAGCTATGAGGTTATCGGGTTCATGGCTGAGAAGTATTTTGCGGGCTATCCTGCGAATACCTTTGGAAATTCAAAGAGCGTGAGTGTGCTTTCGGACAATATCCTCGCAAAAGTCCTGATTGACGACGATAACAGAAAGTCGATGTTTACGGGCTCTTCAATAGTTCTCGAGAACGGCTACTCACTCAAGGCTTCAGAAGTCGATATTAACGGAAAAAGTGTGCTTTTTGAGCTGTATAAAGATGGGAAGCTGCTGGATTCGGGAATAGTTTCCCAGAATGGGGACTACATCTACGAAGCCGACATCGGAGGAGCTGAAGAAGTCCCGATGATCGCAGTTCACGTAAGCACTGTCTTCCGGTCGCGGGAAACGGATGCTGTGTTTATAGAAGGGGTCTTCCAGATCTCAGACGAGTACAGTGAGCTTTCCCAGGGCGATTCTTTCGACAGGATGGAAATAAGCACTATTTCCAGCTCAGGAATCACAATGAAAAACGAGGATTCAATTTCCCTTTCAAAGGGTAATACCATTGACCTGATGGGCAACGTTAAGTTCAAGGTGGCTGATTCGTCTGTCCTGCGCTTCTATCCCTTTGTTGAAGTTGAGAGCGCTGCCCAGGACCAGCTGGAAATTAAAGCTCCAGATGTCCTTGTGGTCGGGCAGGCGGCAGAAATCCAGGTCATGGCAAGAAACGTTTCAGTCAGCGATGTTGAAATCTTCCTTGAAGATGAGAGCATCGGGACCACAGGAGACGATGGAACTCTTACGTACACCCCAGGCAAGGAAGGCAAATTCACATTATCTGCAAACAAGGCAGGATATATCCCCGGAAATAAGGATGTGGATGTTGTCGGAGCAGGTGTCCTGAAGCTGTTGCTCTCAATCTCTCCGGAAACCGTCAGGGTAGGAGACCAGATTAACATAGTGGTTACCGACTCTGTAGAAAAGAAACCTGTCTCCGGGGCAGATGTCTTCTTCGGCGGACAGAAAATTGAAGGGCAGACAGGTGCGAGCGGCAGTGTTTCTTACTGGGTAACTGCTCCAGGTACATATACGGTAAATGCTACAAAGGCAGGTTATGAGGAAGGAGAAACGGTTATTGAGGTTTCTGAAGACAGAGCCAATTTTGAATATTCGGACTTCTCAATTGAGCCTGCTTCTGTTAAGGGTGGAGACGCAGTTGCAATCAAGGTGAAAGTTGAAAACACCGGCAATATTGCGGGAGAAACCGAAGTAGAACTGCTGGTCAACAATGAATCCGTAGATTCCAAACCCGTGAGTTTGGAAGCTGGTGCAAGTACAGTGGTCGAATTCTCCCATACCGAGAAAGAGGCAGGGACTTATACGGTTGAGGTAGGAGGCCTGAGCGGAAGTTATGACGTAACGAAGTCAACTCCTTTCTTCAGCGGCACTGCAACTCTTGGAATACTCGCCACGGCATTTATACTGCTCCGGAAAAGAAGGAACTAAACAGGTTTGAGACTTCTTCTGCAGCAGGGACCGGAAATTAATTTTTAGAATCCGGTCTTTTTCTTCTTTTTTCTTCGCATATTTCAACCTGATAACTTTCCGGATCTTCATTTGATAGTCCTCTGGATATCTTAACCGGACACTTTCCTTGATATTTTACTGGAGGCTTCCTCACGCAGGCATAAAATAATATAATAGAAATAGTAAGCAGGAGTGTAAGAGAAGGAGTACTATGCTTGAAACCCTGAGTACCTTTATTACTGACTACGGTTATCTGAACCTTTTTATCCTGAGTTTTCTGGCTTCTACAGTCTTGCCTTTCGGGTCGGAGGCTTTAGTAATCGCTCTCGTTTACCAGGGATTTAGCCCTTTTGCTGTCGTTATGGTAGCCACTACCGGCAACTTTCTCGGGTCATGCACTACTTACTACCTGGGTTTAAAAGGGCGGCATGTACTTGAAAAGTATCTATCTCCTTCCCCCGAAAAGCTCGAGAAAAGTGAAAGGCTTTTTAATAAATATGGAGTCTATACCCTTCTTTTCACCTGGGTGCCAGGTATAGGGGATGTGATTACCATGGTTGCAGGGCTTATGCAACTTTCTTTCAGGTCTTTTTCAATCCTGGTTTTTCTGGGGAAATTCGCGCGTTATTTCGTACTTGCTTATTCGGTAGTGTTTTTTAATGGCGGATTTTAAGGTCTGCCAATTGGCAAAATGAATCCGGACTTCTCCCAGGTAAAATGGGATTCGAGGCTTACAAATAGTATCAGTAAATAGAGTTTTAAGACCCATCAGCTATCAGTAGATTCGATTCACGGTTTTTGTTGCGGGCAGGTTTGATTTTTTCAAACCCGGTTTATTCAGGTTTTGCATTTTGCTTTTTGTTTTTTGTTTTTTGCTTTTTCGACTGTATTTTCTTTCGTTTTCAAACGAATTTTCCTTATTCCGGTAGCTTCTCCTTTTAAATCTTCTTATTTTTCTTCCACAGTACACCCTTTCTGACTATCTTATTTCAAGACTTCTTCTCTAAAAGAACCAAATGGATATACTTATATATCTCAGGGTACAATACTTCTTTGCTAAAGCAATTTTAGTTGATTTTTATTTGCTTTGCTTGCCATTCTGACCTGTCTTCCGGGTCCTCAAAACGGAACAAATGCTCGGTTATAACCTCCATTTTTATTTTTTCTATTTTTTTTCTTTTCTTTTTTTATTTCATATTATTACGCAATTTTACTTTCTATCATTCACTTTTCCCGTTTCCTGATACTGAAATTAGTTAATATTTTCTTCAAGTTAGTTTAATAACAGCTCTAGCTGCGGATTATCCATTTAATTATAACTTATTGGAAATAATGCCTATATCAATTTATATACTATTTTACTCAAGTTTGCTTGTTCTGTATTCTCCTCCCCAAATTTTAAGAGTTCAATTACCTTCAAACTAATTTTATAGGCTCTCACGCATCTGCTTCTCTCTCACCGTAACCTTTATGTATTGGGCAACGCAATTTAACTTGTCTTCACATCAATAATATTTACTTGATATCCTTTCGGTGATCCTATGCATATAATGGAAGGTTTTTTACCGAGCCCCTGGTGGCAGGCCTGGTTTGCAGTGTCAATTCCGGTGATAATGTACGGCATCTATAAAATGAATAAGCTGGTGAACGAAAAACGCGAGATTTTGCCTCTCCTTGCTGTCGCAGGTGCATTTGTTTTCGTGCTATCTTCCCTTAAACTGCCTTCGGTAACCGGGAGCTGTTCCCACCCCACAGGAACAGGGGTCGCAGCAATTATATTCGGTCCGGCAATCTCCGCAGTCCTCGGAACTATCGTGCTTCTCTATCAGGCACTTTTCCTTGCACACGGAGGACTTACAACTCTTGGAGCAAATGTCTTTTCCATGGGCATCGTTGGTCCTGTGGTGGCATACCTTGTCTATAAGGCAGGGATGAAAGCTAATCTCAATTTCTATATTGTGGTTTTCCTTGCTACAGCCTTCGGGGACTGGGCAACTTATGTGACCACATCTGTGGAACTTGCTCTGGCATATCCTGCAGGAGGAGTACTCACCGTTGCAGGTTTTATGAGTTCATTCGGCAAATTTGCCGCTGTCTTTGCAGTTACCCAGGTGCCTCTTGCAATCATGGAAGGCGCTATCAGTGCTCTGCTCTTCAAGTATGTGGTCAACGTCAAGAGCGATATCCTGATTGAAATGAAAGTCATTGAAGCTGCAGTCGTGAAAAAACTGAGAGGGATTTCCGCATGAGCAGAAAACTGGAAATTATTGTGCTTGCAATTGTTCTTATCTTCGCAGTTCAATTTGTTCATATGTCGTCCACAACGGACGCTGAGTATGGGGGAGCTGACGGCGAAGCTGAAAATGTGATTAACGAGATCACTGGCGGAACCTACGAACCAATTGCAGAACCTTTCTGGGAGCCTCCAAGCGGGGAAATCGAAAGCCTCCTCTTTGGTCTTCAGGCAGCTATCGGTGCAGGGGTTATTGGCTACTTCCTTGGCTATTACAATGCTAAAAAAAACTATGAAAACGAGCTTGGATACAAAGGAAAGAATAAGCCTGATAGCGACAGGCAATCTTTATAATTTCTTCTTCTACTCTTTTACTTATCCTTCCCACGGGGGAGGAAAGTTTTTATCTTTTGCCTTTTATTTTTAACCCTTGATTTTTGCTTTCATCTACCTATCTGCAGGTTCCCCACATGACCAATATCCTTGATGATTATGCCCTTATGAGCCCTCTAAGGCACCGAAACAACTGGTTGAAGCTGGCAATAGTTCTTTTCGGGCTGCTTGTAGGAGTTTCATCCACATCCCCTATAACTCCTCTTTTCATAGCCCTTTGCATGAGCTTTACAACAGTTGCTCTCGGCAGGGCTCCCCTTAAATTATACCTTAAACTCCTGCTCGCCCCTGTAGGCTTTGCACTAACAGGTGTGGTTATCATTGCTTTTTTCTCCGGATCGGGGCAGGAGCTTCTGTCCTTCAACCTTGCAGGTTATCCTCTCTCGGTAAGGGCAGATGGGCTTGAGCTTGCTCTCCTGGTGCTTTCACGGTCCTTAAGCGGGATGTGCTGCCTTTACTTCCTTTCGCTTACAACTCCTATGATAGAACTCTTTGCCGTGCTCAAGGCTACCAGGCTTCCGGAATCCCTCATCGAGCTTTCCATGCTGATTTACCGGTACATCTTTGTTTTCCTGGACATGGCCCTTTCCATAAAGTATGCCCAGACTGTGAGGTTAGGCTACTCGAACTTCAGGCGCTCCCTTAATTCAATGGGTATGCTTGGAAGTACACTTTTTATAAGGTCCTGGGAGCAGGGAGATAAGCTCTTTCTTGCCATGAATTCCAGGTGTTATGACGGAAAAATGACTCTCTTTGAAGTGCACAGGCCTGTAAGGGCAATAGAACTACTGCTGACCTCTGTTTACTTCCTTTCAGCTCTTGCACTTTTTTATTTTACAAAAAACATATCCATCATTTGAGGTAACAGATCATGATCATTCTTGAGACCAGGGGCCTTAAATACACATACCCGGACGGGACTGCAGCTGTCCAGGATATAAACATCGAGATCAAAAAAGGAAAAAAGATTGCCTTTGTAGGGCAGAACGGCTCCGGAAAGTCCACGCTTTTCCTGCTTCTGAATGGGACCTTAAAGCCAAACGAGGGTGAAATCCTCTTCCATGGAGCCCCTATTAAGTACGATTCAAAGTCCCTCCGGGAAATCCGGAAATCCGTAGGAATAGTTTTTCAGAATTCCGATGACCAGATCTTTGCTCCCACAGTGTATCAGGATATAGCTTTCGGGCCTGCAAACCTGGGGTACTCAAAAGAAAGGGTCGATGCCTGCGTACAGCAAGCAATTGAACAGGTAGGGCTCTCCCGCCTGAAGGACAAGCCCCCCCATCATCTCAGCGGAGGACAGAAAAAGAGGGTTGCAATTGCAGGGGTTATGGCTATGGAGCCTGAAGTGATTATCCTTGATGAGCCTCTTTCAAATCTTGATCCGGTGGGTGCGGATGAAATAATGGATCTACTCAACGAATTTAACCAATTCGGAAGCACTATCATCATCTCCACGCATGATGTGGACCTGGCTTACCGCTGGTCTGACTATGTGTACCTCATGTCAAACAGCAAACTTATAGGGCAGGGGACACCTGTGGAGGTCTTCAAAGAGCAGGAGCTTCTTAAAAAAACAGGTCTGCGCCAGCCCACTACCCTTGAAATTTATCATGAAATTGAGAGGAGGGGGCTTGCATACGGCAAAAACTCCCCTAAAAGCATACCTGACCTTGTCAACACTTTAAAGCCGCTTGATCTTATGTGGGTTGAGGTCCCTCCCGGAGTCCGGGAAGGCGACAACCTGAATCTCGGGGTTATGTATGGGGAATATGCGACCCATTCTCCTTATGAAGCGGTTAATGCCACGGTTCTGCACATCCACCCTGACGGCAGGGCTATTGTTGAGCTGAAGCGCAAAGGGATCAAAGCTGGTGGGGTGCTGCTGTATGATACTGATAGCTATTCCCTGCCAGAAATCAGGCAGATCCTGAAAGATGGAGAAATTGCCTTTGTGGGGGCAATGGGCAAGAAAAGCAAGACTCTTGCCGAACAGGACGGAATCCGCCTGGACGTTACCTCAGGCGTTATAGACAAGTCGATCCTGATGGCCCTCTGTGGAAAACGCTGCCTTATCCTCACAACAGGCGGAATGGTGGATCATGCTCTGAAAAGAACCCGGGAGTATGTGGAAAAAAGCGGGATAGAATTTACTGTTGGCGTGGTTAACAGGGAAGACGGATGCAAATGGACTGAAGAAACGGATAGTAACCCTGAGGCTTTTAAGGTCTGATTTTTTCCTTTTTTCATCTTTCTTTTTCATCTTTCTTTTTCATCCTTCTTTTTCATCTTTCTTTTTCATCCTTCTTTTTCATCCTTCTTTTTCATCCTTCTTTTTTCTTCCCTTTCCTTATATTTCTTTATAAGTCGTTTTGAGTAGAAGCGCATCTTCTTCCAGGATAGGGCTTTCGCAAATGATCCGTCCCCGAACTTCGAATTCTTTTAGGGCTTTTAAAAGTTCAGGATAATTAAAGTCCGATTCTTTAAGGGCCAGGTGTCTCTTTTCCCCGTTCCTGTTATATTCTATTCCCGAAACATGCATGTGCATGTTTGCAAGCCCTTCTTTTCCAAGGACATTTTCTACTTTCGAGAGGATTGCCGTAAATTCGGGATAGGAGTTTTCCTTTCCTTCTCTTGCGTGCATGTGGGAAAAGTCCAGGCAGGGCATAACCCCTTCGATTTCTTCGCTTAAGGCAAGCACTTCTTCAAGGGTTCCAAACTGGGTACGTTTGCCCATGGTCTCAGGACGAAGGACTGCAGGTATCCTTTCATCCCGGAGCTGTTCTGTGAGTTCTCTGAGGGCTTTTGAGACATTCTCATAGACGGCTTGCTTGCTGCTCTTCTGGTAAAAGGCTGCGTGCAGTACGATCGACTCTGCTCCGCAGAGGCTGCCTATCTTTGAAGCCTTGTAAATCCTTTCCATGCTGGCTTTTAATTTCTCTTTTTCCGGGGAGTTCAGGTTGATATAATAAGGTGCATGTACGCTCAGGGCTATGTTTTCTTTTCCGGCTGTTTCCAGAACATTTCCTGCCCCTTTTTCGCTCATGCGTACTCCCTGCACGAACTCCAGTTCCATGCAGTCGAGACCCAGTTCCCTGACACGCTCAATTCCTGCAGTACTATTGCTGGCTTTTGTGCTTCTGGGAACCCCTGCAGTCCCAAATAAAAGTTTTTCAGATGACATGTTTTTCAAAATTTCCCTTTTCAGGATACTTCTTTCCAGAATATTTTTTTCCAGAATACTTTTTTCCAGAATACTTTTTTCCAGAATACTTTTTTCCAGACTTTTTTCCAGAATACTTCTTTTCAGGATCTTTTTTTCCAGAATCCCCCTTTAGAATATTTCTCCTGTTTAGAAAATTCCCACAAAGTCCTTTAACTGCTTTGCCCTTTCCGGAGATACCTTTTCCTCGACTACCGCCACCAGTTCCTCAAGGTCTTCGTCCAGGGACTGGACATCTTCCTTTCCTTCAAGGGCAAGTCCCACAAGGTAGTCAAGTTCTTCCGCGTTCAGCCTCTCTAGCCTTTCTCTGAAGTCTTCCGGAGATTCGGCAAACTTGTGTGATATCGGGCGCAGGATGAATGGAAAATGGTGCCCCGCTTCCCTTGATATCTGATTTCCTCCTGCTTCGGGGGCAAGCTTGTTAAAAATCTCAATGTCTTTTTGTGTAAATTCTCTGGACATGTTATCACTTTATGATTCGGTCTTGATTTATACCTTTTTAAGGGGGTATGCCTGAAAGATGCAGCTATTCAGACCTTAAGCCTCTTTTTTTAGCCTGCCGTGCCTGTCAATCTCCCCTTTTGCAATCCTCGTGGATGAAATCGGGGTCCCATCTTCAGCCATCACATATTCAACGTACACAATTTCAAGAAGTTTTTTCCCCTTTTCCTTTCTGATGCCGTTAATTTTCAGGGCAACCGGATAGGTCTCAGGGGAGACTACTATGTAGTCGAAGTCCTCTTCCAGAGTCGGGCCGTAGGGATCGTTCAGCCTCGTAACCTCATATTTTTCTTTCGGAACCCCCATTTTTTCTATGTATTCCAGCAGCCGCCCCCTTCTGTTTTCATACATATCGACGCTGTGGTTTTTTTGTAACATTTCGTCCGAAGTGAGTCCTATGTGGACTTTTCCGCCCCCGGCTATCTCAAACGCTTTTTCAATTAATCTGGCGTGTCCGTCATGAAGATACTGAAACGTACCGCCTAAGGCGACCTTTGGCATGATGGGTGATAATCTACTAAAGTAAAAAGAAGTTTTGGTTTTTTTCTGTTTTCGGGAAGATTTCTTTATTTTTCTCTTTTCTTTTGTAAGTGTAACTGTCAGAAAAATACCTCTTATTTTCCTCCTTTTTGCCAGGTTTTGCAGCATTATAACTGCGTTTTACAGGGCCTTCTGAATACTTTCACCCCGCTTACTCTAGTTATATATACCTGCAAACCATAGTGAAGCAACTGTCATGCACCTTATACAAACATGTGCATCTAGGAGAATCTGTAATGAGCGAAATAGCACTTGAAGACCTGCCAGGAGTTGGCCCTGCAACTGCAGAAAAACTCAAAGAAGCCGGATTTAACACAATTGAAGCAGTGGCCGTAGCCTCTCCTTCTGAACTTGCAACTACAGCCGAAATAGGGGAATCGACTGCCGCAAAAATCATCAATGCTGCAAGGCAGGCTGCTGATATCGGGGGATTTGAAACCGGAGATATTGTGCTTGAAAGAAGGAAACTTGTAGGCAAGCTGACTACCGGTTGTACGGAATTTGATGAAATGATGGGCGGGGGCATAGAAACCCAGGCTATTACCGAACTTTACGGAGAATTCGGTTCAGGAAAGACCCAGGTGGCTCACCAGCTCGCAGTGAATGTCCAGATGGACCGGGAACACGGAGGTCTCGGCGGATCCGTCATTATAATCGATACTGAAAATACCTTCAGGCCGGAAAGGATCACCCAGATGGTAAAGGGGCTTTCCGAGAAGTACGGAATGGAACTTAATCCTGAAGAATTCCTGCAGAACATCCATGTTGCCAGGGCATACAATTCCAATCACCAGATACTTCTTGTAGACTCTGCAACAGACCTGGCAAACGAGCTCAAGGAAATGGGAAAACCCGTTCGCCTCATGATCGTTGACTCTCTTATGGCTCACTTCAGAGCTGAATATGTAGGAAGGGGAACCCTTGCAGACAGGCAGCAAAAGCTAAACAAGCATATGCACGGCCTGCTCCGCTTCGGAGACCTGTTCAATGCCTGCGTGGTTGTTACAAATCAGGTCATGGCAAAACCCGATGCCTTCTTTGGTGACCCCACAAGGCCTGTCGGAGGACATATTGTAGGACACACGGCAACCTTCAGACTCTACCTGCGGAAGTCCAAAGGGGAAAAGAGAATTATCCGCCTGGTAGACTCCCCCAACCTGCCCGAAGGGGAAGCTGTCGTTGCAGTCACCACAGCCGGAATTACTGACCAGTGAAGGTTGAAATCAATTAATAACTATGAATGGGGAAACATTTTATCTCCCCGTTCCCATCTCTTTTTAATGAAATTCAAAGCTATTGTCGTTGACATTGACGGGACAATTACCTGCGAAAACAGGGAACTCCACCTTGGAGCCGTCAAAAAAATCCGTTCCCTTAAAGTTCCGGTAGTCCTTGCCACAGGCAACATCCTCTGTTATGCAAGGACAACATCAAAGCTTATCGGCCTGGACGGGGCTGTGATCGCCGAAAACGGGGGCGCGATTACTGTCCGCTACGACCTGAACGGCACCTTTGAAGAAAGCCTGGAAGAATGTGAAAATGCCTTCTCTTTCCTCTCCGAACATTTCAAGCTCACAAAACTTGATCCCTTCTATCGAAAAACTGAAATTGCCCTCCGGCGGGACTTTGACCTTGAAAAAGCCAGAACTCTCCTGAAAACCCAGCCCTTTGATGTCGAAATGGTTGACACCAAATACGCAGTCCACATCAAAAGTACCCGGATCAACAAAGGCGAAGGCCTCCGGAAGCTTGCAGGAATGATGGGGCTTGAGGCTACGGATTTTGTGGCAATAGGGGATTCTGCAAACGATGTTGAGCTGTTTGAGGCGGCAGGTTTCGGAATTGCTGTTGCAAACGGCGATGAGAAAATAAAGGAAACTGCAGATTACGTAACTAAAGCCTCTTTTGGAGAAGGAGCAGTAGAAGCCTTCGAGTATCTGGAATCGAAAGGCTGGATTTAAAAACCGCTATGTATTCGGTTTCTTGATTTAACTCTCAGGTTTTTAACTCTCAGGTTTTAACTCTTAGTTTCCGAAAAGGTCTTTCAGCCCAAGTTCCCACTGCGCCCAGAGTTCTTTCCTGTTATTACTTCTTTTTAATACTTCAACTACAGTCGGATTTGGTTCTATGAATATTACTTGATGATCCTCTTCCCCACGCTCTTTATTAACCGGCCAGGCAATTTTCTCTTCCTCTATGGAAAACTGAGCGTTCACACCCGGCTTATTGCCTCTTGCATCCAGCCTTATCCATCTGTTTAAGTCTTTTAGATATACAGCGTTCAAGCCGTGCAGGACTTTCCTGTTAACCCCCTCCTGACCTGAACAAAGTTTCTGATAGCAGAACCCTGTCGGTATCCCATAAAATCTCAGCATGGCTGCAAGCAGGTGAGATTTAGCACAGCAGATCCCGTGCCCAAACTCCAGAACTTCCGATGCTTTACAGGTGATCTCCTGTGCGCCTATGTCCCCAGAATGATGAATGTCATCCCGGACAAATTCATAGATTTTCCTGATCAGGCTGATTTCGTCTTCCGTGCCTTTTTCTAATTCACGGCACTTATCAACGATCAGCTTATGATCATAGTTTATGATCTCATTCTTTTTGAGGTAATCCTGAATATTGTTGCTTTCAGTATGCATCATCGTACTCGCCTGTCAATAAATACTACAAATCCTCTACGAATTTAAATCTAATACGGAAACTATTTTTTTATTGGCATAGATATATAAATAGATCTAAAATACTGTGATTCTTCTAAAATTGAAGGGGAAGACAATGATATGGTAGAGGGCGAAATCCAAACTATACAAAAAAATGTTGAAAAAGATCTATTCGATGAACAAAGCAAAATTCTGGATAGATTTTATTCATTGATAACCCTGACATTTACAGCATTCGGCTTCTCTATTACGGCTCTTACTTTTATTTTCGGTAGAGGAATCCCTCACATCCAGGAAGCTCTTAGTTCCTATCATGTCGCGTTTTCTTTTTTTTGTATACTCATGGCTTTTTTAATCTCAGTTTTTAATCTGCTGGTATTATTCCGCCACAGAAGGTTAGTAAATAGGGGCGACATCATAGGATATAGAGAAAATAATGAACTCGTAAATAATAATTTGAAATTATATCGCTCTATTGCAAAGCAAAAAAATTACTATGTAATCGCAATTACTTTTGTTGGACTTGCGCTCACATCCTTCTTTAATAGTTTTGCACAGCATCACGTTTTGACCGCGATAATTACTATCGGATTTATTGTGGTAGTGGCGTTCCTAATACGCAATTCCCGCTGATATCTTGCCTGATTATACAACAAAGAAGGACCACAACGGGAATTGAAGAGAAGGTGAAAAATATTGCCCGCTAACACAAATAACCAATAAGCAAATTCTTCATTCAGGGATCATTTGTTTTTTCAAGAATGTTTTGTACAAATTCATGCTTTGCATTTACATAACTTATAATATCAGTCCTGAACTGTTCAGCTAATCTCATTTTGAGTTCCCCATAAGCTTTCACAGCCTCCGGATGATTCCTTAAATAATCACGAAAAGCAATATGCTCAAGATGACCTTTACCATTCTTCGGACATACGTACATATGGTATGGCATGAAATCATCTACAAAGGTTCTTTTGAAAGCTTCTCTGCCTTCAACGCCCAAATTTCCTTCGTGTTCAAACCCAATTTTTGAAAGCCTGTCTTTTACAGCCGGAAAAATATCATACGAATCAATGACCACATCAATATCAATAATAGGTTTTGAGGCAAGACCTTCAACCGCTGTGCTTCCTACATGCTCAACACCAATTAAAAGGTCACCAGCACAATCAACAATCATCGCTTTTATTTTCAAGAATTCGTTTTTCCACTCAGGATCGTATAGCACAACTCTTACAATGCCTTTCATTTTCGCATCCATACTTACTGTCCCTGTATCCGAATATTCACGGAAAGTGCTTTCAAAAAATTTCTAATTTACAATTTAACAGCTGTGATTGAAACCAGATTAAAGTAATTTCCACCCTCGGCTTTCATCATTCTGATATCTCTGCGGGCAAATTCATTATTACACGAAAGCCAATCCTGCCATGCTTCTTCCAAACATTTCAATTCCTTATGAGGGACTGAAACTGATATTTCCTATAGCACTTCTTACACAAAAAAACCAATAACTCAGGATAAATTGAAAAATACCGAAAATGCTAAAAAGGATGTTACTATCACCTAATATTCAATATCACGGGAAAATCAATAGGAGCAAGTAAAACGTCACCATTAGAAGTACAAATGTCAGTAAGTGTATTATTTTTTTCGTCCATATGTGTAATAGTGTTATTCGTCGCCCACAAGGTTTTTGCCTGGCAGAGTTCAAAATATCATCAGGTGAATCCTTTTGTGAATACCTTGAAGAGGATTAAGATAATGAAGATTTCACGGTAAAGAGGGAACATGGTGAAATTTATGAGTAATATTCATGGAGGGATGAAAGAAAGGAAATAGTTTTTGGTTTTCTGGCTCAGTTAGTTAAAGCATTTGAATCACATTTGAAATATAGGTGCTTTGAGTCCATAATCAAACACTTATCTAAAAAAGTTAAAAAAATCGTGTTGCTCAAAATTAATAAAAACAGCAAAAATGCTGTTCACTTTAGAGCCTATCCGAAAAGTGGTCACCTACTGTAACTTTTACAATATGCAATTATGTAAAACCGAAAAGGATAATCTGATATTATAGACTTATTGTGACTTTTCAACATGCATTACTGACTTTTCGGATAGGCTCTTAGTAGCTACGATTGAAACCAGATTAAAGTAATTCCCACCCTCGGCTTTCATCATTCCAATATCTCTGCGGGCATAGTCATTGTCGCACGAAAGCCAATCCTGCCAGGCCTCTTCTAAACACTTTAATTCCTTACATTCTTCTATGCGGACCGAATCTGAATTTTTCCATAACTTATACCACCAGTCGCATGAGTGTAGGGTTAAACTCATATCCTCAAACCAGTAGGGCAATAATTCTGCCGGAACTCCATCCGTAAACTCCTTTTTTAACCCTGGAACTGCAACTGCTATTTGTCCTCCTTTTTTTACAAGAGGGGCAAAATGGTTTGTTAAATAATCTTCTTCAATTCCAAAATAGTGATAGGCATCTACACTTATAGCAACATCAAAATATTCCTGTGCAAATGGCAAATCGTGTGCTTCTGCATGTATTGGAATTATTTTGTCTTCCAGGCCCATTGATTTGATTCTTTCATAGTTCTCTGTTGCACTGATCCAGAGGTCAGTCGCAAAAACAGTAACTCCATATTCTTTTGCCAGGAAGATTGAAGTTAATCCTTTCCCGCAGCCAAGGTCAAGTACTCGCATGTCCTTTTCAAGATTTAAAGACTCTGCCAATTCCTCAATGATCTTCATTGAGTTTGGTCCCATCATATTCTCTTTAACAAAAGCAGTATCATATTTACTGGATTTTGTAAACATAATTTTGACCCTCTTTCGTTTATCTATTCCCTAGTTCCTGGAGTTTGGTTTTTTATTCAAAGAACCTTTTTGTAATTCATAAACAATGAAGAATTCAATCTTACAATTCATATGCCGTGAAGAATTCAGTCGAAACCTCAAATGGGGATGGAATCACTTTTGATCAGTCCTGGGCAAAAAAATTCATGAGTTAAAAGAAAAGTTCCATAGAAATAAATAGGCTGGATTAGAAAGGCGCTTCCAGAGATAGAATCTCAAGAATTAAAAGAAGAGTTCCTCTGGCTGAATTAAATGTATAATGAAAATGAAAACAGGATCTGAAAGGAAAGGAGATTTCTTTCTTTCCCTTTTCCAATTCATGCCCTTGCTTTCATTTTGTCTATTATAATATAGTCCTTGATGGCGCTTACGGATTCGAAAGGAATCAGGATATAATTATCTTCTTTTTTGTATCTTGAAATATCAAATGTGGGATTGGGGCTGACCACAAGGTCAATGACCTTTCCTCCTTTGATTTCAACTACAATGTTACTCAGCGTTCCTATCTCCGTTCCGTCGGTAGCCATCACCTGCTTGTTGAAGAGGAGGTTTCTTGCAAATACTTTAGACATTATTATCTTGTCTCCGTGCTCAGTGTTATGCGGAATTTGGGTAAAGTTGGCTTTTCAGTTTAAATACTTTTACTTTAAATATTTTATTCAATTTGAAACTCTCTTCTTTATAAACTCTTCCCTTTTATGAGTTAATTCATAAAACCTCAGCAGGAACCCCCTGAGTCTTTAGCTCAGGGGATGAATGCATCAACTTCCCCGTCCTGCTCTGTTCAATTAGTTTTTTATTAATGTAATGTTCAGGGGTAGTTGACTTAAATTCTTACCTGTATCCCACAAGTCCAGCTGTCTCGACCGGTTTCTGACCACCCTTAAACTGCTCCTCTATCTTCTCATAGAACTGAGCAATGTTTTCGTTAATTGTGGGTTTTACTTTTTTAAGGGCTTCTCTGAAGTGCCTCATCTCAATCTCTTCGATGTTGAAGTTCTCCCTCAGGGCAATCATTACAGCCTCTCTACATACCGCTTCTATGTCAGCGCCCACATATCCCTCTGTTACACTGGCAAGGTTCTCAAGGTCCACGTCCTCTGCAAGAGGCGTATTCTTTGTGTGGATCTTAAAGATTCTCATCCTGCCCTTACGGTCAGGTGCCCCAACGTAAACCAGCCTGTCAAAACGCCCAGGTCGGATGATCGCAGGGTCAAGCAGGTTAGGGCGGTTAGTTGCGGCAATTATGACCACGTCTTTGAGAGTCTCAAGCCCGTCCATTTCTGTAAGCAGCTGGTTGAGTACCCTTTCCGAAGTCCGGCTGTCCGTATCCATACCCTGCATCGCAGCAATGGAATCGATCTCATCAAAGAAGACAACACAGGGAGCAACCTGCCTTGCTTTCTTGAAGGTTTCCCGAATTGCCTTTTCCGACTCTCCAAGCCACTTCGAAAACATCTCCGGCCCTTTGACGCTTATGAAATTGGCGTTTGACTCTTTGGCAACAGCCTGCGCTATCAGGGTCTTTCCAGTCCCGGGCGGGCCGTAAAGCAGAATTCCCTTTGGAGCTTTTATGCCCATCTGGACAAACTTTTCCGGGTTTTTAATAGGCCACTCGACAGCTTCAACAATCGAATGCTTTGCTTCATCCAGGCCTCCCACATCTTCCCAGCTAACCGAAGGCATCTCAACAAAGATCTCTCTCAGAGCCGAGGGTTCGGCTTCCATCAGGGCATCTTCGAAGTTCTTTTTAGTTACAACAATCTTTTCCAGCCTTTCAGGAGGAATTGTTTCTTTTTCGAGGTCAAGGTCAGGCAGGCTTTCCCTGAGGCAGCGCATTGCTGCTTCCTGCACGAGAGCCAGAAGATCTGCACCCACAAAGCCCTGCGTCTTATCAGCCAGGTACTTAAGGTACAGGTTTGTCTCCTCTTTCTTTTGTCTCTCTATGGCAGCTTCATCAATTTCGATTTCAGCTTCGGTTTCTGCTTCGATTTCAGTTCCGGCCTCAATTTTGGCTTCAATTCCAGTTTCAGCTTCAATTTTGGCTTCAGCTTTGGGCTCTGTTATCCCGGATTCTTTGTCTTTCTCAATTGGCATGCCCCTTGTGTGAATCTGCAGGATCTCATACCTGTCTTTGGTATCCGGCACTCCAATATGAATTTCCCTATCAAAGCGGCCGGGTCTCCTGAGTGCGGGGTCAATTGCATCAACACGGTTAGTAGCCCCTATAACCACGACCTGCCCTCTTTCCTCCATCCCGTCAAGAAGGGTCAGGAGCTGAGCAACTACTCGCCTTTCCACTTCCCCTGTTACGTTTTCCCTTTTAGGGGCAATGGAATCAATTTCATCAATGAAAATAACTGAAGGCGCGTCCTGGGTTGCATCTTCAAAGATCTTCCTTAACCTTTCCTCGCTTTCTCCGTAGAACTTTCCCACAATTTCGGGACCTGCAATGTAATGGAAGCTTGCCCCCGATTCGTTTGCCACGGCTTTTGCAATCAGGGTCTTTCCGGTTCCGGGTGGGCCGTAGAGGATAACTCCCTTTGGAGGCTCTATATTAAGGTGGGCAAAGAGCTCCGGGTGTTTCATTGGCATTTCTATTATTTCCCGGACGCGCATAATCTCCTGTCCCAGCCCTCCTATATCTTCATAGGTGGTGACACCCCTGGTCGCTTTTTCGTAGCCCTGTACCGGTTTTTTCCGAAGCTCAATAATTGTTGTTTCCGTAATCAGGACAATGGTGTTTGTAGGGTCTGTTTCAACGGCAACCAGAGGAATTACCTGGCTTGTTGTCAGGGATTCAGTCATTGGCTGAGACATTGAGTTTATAATTGGAATTATGTCTCCCCTGAACACAGGCCTTTTCAGGATATGCCGCTTTATGATCTCATTTGCATGTTCCCCAAACTGCATTTCAGGGCCACCCTGGGTCATGCTTTCCGGAAGTGCCAGAATAATCTTTTTTGCTTCCGGGGCTTCGACCTTTTTAATGGTCACCTTCTCCCCTATGGAAACTCCGGCGTTTTGCCGGATGAAATTATCAATGCGCACGATTCCCTGTTCCCAATCCTGCCGGTCTGCTCTCCATACCTTTGCTGTGGTCTTTTTCTTCCCCCTTATCTCCACAATGTCACCGGGAGAGAGCTGAAGTTTCAGTAGCGCTGTAGGGTCAAGCCGGATAATTCCTCTTCCAAGGTCAATAGGATATGCCTTTTCAACCTTCAACTGTATTTCTTCCATGGGTCATCCCGAAAATAGTTTCTTTTTGATTGTAATTTTATCTGGTAATTAAATAAAATGAACTGATACCGGGTTTTTCCCGAATTTTCCGGATCGTGTTATTCTGGAATATCTACTTTCTATATTAGATGCTCTTTTTATTTTAATGCCTGTCATCCGGGAAAATTTGCCCCGTATACGCATTCACTCTGGACCATTACGGGCATTTAATCAGTGTCCGAAAGTTCTCGCCTGGCAATGTCCAGCTATTTTTGTTTTTGCACTCCAGGAAAATATACTTTCGCTAGCTTAAGGCACCTTTAGCACCCTGATGCCAGGATACTCAAGTAATGGGCAATTACTGAATACTTTTATTTCTGAATACTTTTATTTCTGAATACTTTTAATACTCAAGTATTTCTATTATTATGTTCGGATGATAAACCTTCTATATCCTCTATTTATTAAATAAGTTTACCCTTAACTCTGTTTTCTCTGGAAGATTAATATATTTACAGCTTCTGTGTATCAAACTGTTTAATACAATCTGAATAAGCCTTTCAGATAATATATTATTCAGGCCTTCCGATGAACTAGAGTTTTAATTATATTTTTAACTTCGAGATAACCGGATTTCATATGATTCACAAAATTCCAGGAATTTGAAAGCATGGACCTTGAAAAAGCACAGAACAGGATTATTGATTTTATCCGGAATGAGACTGGCAAAGCAGGTGTAAACGGGGCAGTTGTAGGAATTAGCGGGGGAATTGATTCCGCCCTTTCCGCAACTCTTGCTGTAAAAGCTCTTGGTAAAGACCTGGTTCTTGGCATCCATATGCCCGAAAGCGGCCTCACTCCTGCTGCTGAGAGCGAAGATGCGAAAACCCTTGCCGACTGGTTAGGGATTGAGTATCGGACAATTGACATCTCAGGCATTGTCTCGGCTTTCATGGCTGCTGTTCCTGAGAGCGAATCTGCAGACAGGCTCACCAGAGGCAACCTGAAGGCAAGAACCCGGATGTCTCTTCTGTACTTCCACGCAAACCAGCTGAACCGCATGGTCCTCGGGACAGGAAACAAAACCGAGATCCTTCTTGGCTACTACACGAAGTACGGGGATGGAGGCGTTGACCTTGAACCTATAGGCGGGCTTTACAAGACTGAGGTATGGGAGCTTTCCCGCAGGCTTGGAATCCCGGAACCTCTCATTACCAAAAAACCGTCTGCGGGGTTATGGGCAGGTCAGACCGATGAAGCAGAACTTGGTATTTCTTACGTGAAGGCCGATGAGGTGCTCAGAATGCTTGAAGAGGGCGTGGGGCCCGAAAAAATTCTGAAGACTTCCGGGGTTTCTGCTGAGCAGCTCAGCTCCGTTACCAGACGCATTGAAAGAAACGAGCATAAAAGAAAAGTTCCGCCTGTGCCGGAACTGTACTGAGTTCCTCAGGTGAGGGAAAGACAGGTACAGGCGTAAAGATCTGAACAATTTAAGTTTGTAGCATTTTAGCAATTTAAGTTGTAACACCTGAGCAATTTAAGGTTGCAGCTTTCCCTTCACCGGGCAGGATGAAGCCTTATGTCCTGGCGTTTTTCTCTTGCCAGCGGCTTTGCGAGGTGTCTCCTGGCACAGGGAGGTACTTCATAGAGCCCTGGTTCAAGGTCTCTCTCGGTCTCATATTTGACTTTTGAAAGGGAGAGCGTCCCGCACTTTTTGCAGCGGAATCCCTGCCCCTGACCTGCAGATTTCATGTGTTTCCCGCACTCCGGGCACTTCGGGTTCTCTTCCCTGTAAATAGGGGTAGGAGTTTTAACTTCTATTTTTTCAATGTTCAGGGTTCCGGAAGTGACACTTCCTGAAAGGATGACCTGGTCTCCGGGCACCAATTTTCGGATAAGCGACCTGAAATTCTTTGTTGGTTCGAAGGCTGCACAGTCGATTTCGTCTCCTTCCCGGTCCCGGACAGCAAAGATAACGTGTCCTCCTTCAATGGTTTTCGGGGCTGTCGAGACCGTACCTTCAAGCCTGTAAGAATGCATGTCCCTGATTTCAGCGATATTCTGTGCGGGCAGGAGATGCATGTCCGTTCCCTGGTTTGTCCTGTACACGGCAAAGCGCTCAACAGGCTCTGCCTGGATCAGGGCTGCAGCTTTATTAACGATCTCAGGACTTTCTCCTCTGATCCCGAATAATACAGGGTCTCCTGAACGAGGCACGCAGACTACGAGCCGGTTTGTAAGATCTACAGTATCCCAGGTTCCGGGGTATGTCTGCCTGTCAGCTTCAAAAAAACTTTCCTTATCAACATCACGCAGAGTTCCCCATCTTGCCTTCTGCCTGTATGCCAGATGTTCGAAAGTGCAGTCCCACTCCTCAGGGTTCAGCATTGCCCCGCAGGCTGCAAGAGCACCTATAAGTCCCCTTCCGTTTTTGAAGCTTTTCGAGGCAATCCCGAGCTCCGAAATAAGGTCCTTTGCTTTTTTGATTTCGATTACTTCTTTTACAGCCTCTTCCAGAAAACTCATGAGGACAGGTTTGAGGTTTTCGTAATCTTTCTCCAGAATAAATACGGTTCCGGGATTGGTTTTTTCGCACTCCATGCGTGCAAGTTCCCCTATTCTGGCTGTTACATGCGCAATTACTTTCTCAGGACAGTCAGTTTTAAGTTTCAGGGCTACTGCTGCGTTACCTCTTGTTTTATAAGGAATGGTAGGGTTCAGGCGCACAAGGAGGGGCAGGGCTTCTACAGTCCCGTATTCCTGTAGTTCTGCAAGCAGCAGGGCTCCCAGATATGTGGTGCACATACCTTCATTTGAGTCTGTATCGTCAATTCCAATGATCATTTTTTTTCCGTATCCATTTTTATCCCTTAATATTTATGCAATTCCGGAGCGGGGATGCCTTAGTTTTCGGGATTCTCCGGCTTGTTTTCTCCCTGTAAACATTCTCCATGTCGGAGAAATATATATATAGATGTTCAAACAGAGATTGATACTGGAATGACAAAAGAAGTCCTCATACATCAAATTATTGATGTATTATCGCGTGCGGGTTTTGCACTCTCTGACCGATGTAATATACGTCCCAGGAGCTTTGATGTTGCCGCGCGGAAATATGAAACACTATTACTTTGCAAGGTTTTATTTAACATTGACGGCCTGAACGAAGAAACAGCCCGGGAGATGAAATATCTTGCCGAGTATCTCGGAGGTTCCGCTATCGTTGTTGGAGCCAAAACAAGGGACCAGATGCTTGAAGACAGTGTTGTCTACATGCGCTATGATATCCTTGCCCTAAATGTTCAGACCCTCCATGACTACTTTGTCGAAAATATCCCGCCTCTGGTTTCAGCAGCACCCGGAGGGCTTTATGTTGCAATAGAAGGAGATCTCCTGAGGAAGTCAAGGACGGATCAGTCCATGTCCCTGGGGACCCTGGCTTCCATGGTAGGAGTTTCAAGAAGGACTATCAGCAAATATGAAGAAGAAGGGATGGACGCGTCCATTGATGTCGTGCTCCAGCTTGAAGATATTTTCGGGATCGAACTGGCAAGGCCCATAGATATCCTGAAATCCTGCGGGAGCAGAAAGCCAAGGAAGAAGGCAGAGCCTGAAAAGGAAGAACCACAGGTAAAACATAATGTGCTTTTGCCGGAAGACCTGATCCTCAATACGATTTCAATGCTCGGATATGATGTCCTTCCTACGGCGCAGGCACCTTTCAAGGCTATCTCACGGGATAAGTCTTCAGTTATCCTTACAGGTGTCAGTGAGTTTAACACAACAGTAATCAAACGGGCTCATCTGATGAGCAGCATTTCTTGCATTACGGAAACTCAGTCCGTGTTCATCATTAACGGGCATTCCAAACTGAAGTCAGTCGAAAATACGGTACTGATTGAAAAGAAAGAACTTGACAAGATAAGTGATTCTCAGGAACTCCTTGAGTTCATAGAAGAGCGTAAGGAACCCCAGAGTGACGGGTAAACTGCTCTTGTCTTCCCTTCTGGCTAACCGGTAGACTAAAAAACGTTTTCTTTTTTCCTCTGAGCCTCTTCTTCTTCTTCTTCTTTTTCTGCTTCTAGCTAATGATACCCTCTTCTTGAACTCTCTAACTATTTGATGGGTATTTGCTCTCAGTTTGTCACGGATGCCCCAAAGATGCAAAAACCTAATATATCACTGTTTCAATCTAAACGCTTCAATGACGGTAAAGATTGCAGTGCTGGTTTCCGGACGGGGTTCAAATCTCCAGGCGATCATAGACAGCATTGAAAAGGGCTACATAAAAAATGCGGCAGTTAATGTGGTTATCTCCAACAAGGCCGATGCTTATGCGCTCGAACGTGCAGGAAAACACGGAATAAGTGCTGTTTTTCTTGATCCCGAAGGGCATGACAGAGCCGGATACGATAGGGAAATCCTGAATGTCCTCAAACAGTATGATACGGATCTTCTTCTGCTTGCAGGCTATTTCAGGATCTTAGGAAGCGAGATCATTGAGGCATACAGGCACAGGGTTCTGAACATACATCCTTCTCTTCTTCCGGCTTTCAAAGGGCTTCATGCCCAGAAACAGGCTTTTGAGTACGGAGTAAAAGTTGCAGGCTGCACCGTACATTTTGTAGATGAAGGACTCGACTCCGGGCCTATTATCCTCCAGAAGTGCGTGCCTGTGCTTCCGGAAGATACCGACGAAACTCTCACTGCCAGGATTCTCGAGCAGGAGCATATTATCTATCCCGAAGCTGTCAGGCTCTTTGTCGAGGGTAAACTTAAAGTTGAGGGTAGAAATGTAATAGCCCTTAAGTAATACCCTTAAGTAATACCCTTAAGTAATGGCCCTTAAATAATCAGGAACTCTGCAGAAGTCCCGGAATTGCATTACTCTGGGTTGCATTAGTTTCATCAGGCAGGTCTAAGCAGATAAGGCAGAAGTCCAGATCAAAAGATAAAGTATTAATATTGGGCAACTTCCGGTGGGATAGGTTTTGAGAACTTGCTCAAAAATCGAATGTAGTCCCAAACCGGAATAGATTTTACCCATTAGTATACTCATTAATACTCTGACGGTTATAAGTACTTGAATTATATTACTCACACGAAACTATACTGGCCAACTGAAGACCTTCCATATTCCAGAATCTCCTGAGTCCTTAAAATGCTCTGGATATTTTTCCTGGGATCTTAACCTCAGTATTATAACTCCTTTCAATTAGAGTTCTCTTCAATTAGAGTTCTCTTCAATTAGAGTTC
Organism: Methanosarcina sp. 1.H.T.1A.1; assembly: GCF_000979295.1. NCBI lineage: Archaea > Methanobacteriati > Methanobacteriota > Methanomicrobia > Methanosarcinales > Methanosarcinaceae > Methanosarcina > Methanosarcina sp. 1.H.T.1A.1. Next base: position 26,228 of record NZ_JJQY01000051.1, read on the forward strand.
TCTTCAATTAGAGCTACTTTCAATCCGGAAGGTTGTAAAACTGTTTGATAATTCCCGGTTATCGAGGACTGTTCGGACGGTTGAGAACCTTCAGCCCTTCCGGCTTTCCAGTTTGTCAGGCAGTTCTTACAGCTTTCAACACATTGATGTAAGTAAATACCAGAATCGTAAGCATATTAACAGTTAATCAATTCACGCTAACGAGAAACCCTTGATTTCGAATAAGTTTTAAATGCATGGATTACGAGGTGACAGTAATGTCTTATATTGAAAAAATTGATCCGGAATTGTTCGAGGCTATTAAAAAGGAAGCCGAACGTCAGGAATTCAAACTGAACCTGATTGCGTCAGAAAACTATGCGAGCAAGGCTGTTATGGAAGCCCAGGGCTCAATCATGACCAATAAGTATGCCGAAGGATATTCCGGCAAGCGCTATTACGGTGGCTGTGATTTCGTTGATGTTGCCGAAAACCTCGCGATTTCCAGGGCAAAGGAAATATTCGGGGCAAAGTACGTAAATGTCCAGCCTCACTCAGGTTCAGGCTCCAACATGGCTGTCTACTTCTCTGTACTGCAGCCTGGAGACACAATCATGTCCATGGACCTTTCTCACGGCGGACACCTTTCTCACGGCAGCCCTGTAAGTTTTTCCGGGAAGCTCTATAACATCGTGCCCTATGGGGTCAGCAAAGAGACAGAAGCCTTGGACTATGACGCACTCCTGAAATTGGCAAAAGAATGCAAACCGAAAATGATCGTATGCGGAGCTTCAGCCTACCCCCGCGAGATCGATTTCAAGAAGTTCAGGGAAATTGCAGATGAAGTCGGAGCTTACCTTCTTGCAGATATTGCCCACATTGCAGGGCTTGTAGTTGCAGGCGTGCATCCGAGCCCTGTGCCTTATGCAGACTTTGTCACCACCACAACCCACAAGACCCTCCGGGGACCCAGGGGTGGAATGATTATCTCCAGGACCGAAGAGCTTGCAATGGGGGTAAACAAAGCAGTTTTCCCGGGCATTCAGGGCGGTCCCCTCATGCATATCATAGCTGCAAAGGCAGTCGCCTTTAAGGAAGCCATGAGCGAACAGTTCAGGCAGGACCAGGCTCAGACCGTAAAGAATGCAAAGGTTCTTTGTTCCTGTTTGAAGCAGAAGGGTTTTGATATTGTTTCTGGCGGCACTGATAACCACCTTATGCTCGTAAATCTTAATAATATGAACATTACAGGCAAGGATGCGGAAGCTGCAATGAGCAAAGCCGGAATCATTGCCAACAAAAACACAGTTCCTTTCGAGACTCGCAGCCCCTTTGTAACCAGCGGGGTAAGGCTTGGAACCCCTGCCTGTACCACAAGGGGTATGAAAGAAAAAGAAATGGAACTGATTGCCGACTACATCGAGACAGCAATCAAGAATGCAGGAAATGATGCTCTGCTGTCAGAAGTCAATGGTAAGGTAAGGGAACTCTGTTCAAGGTTCCCGATTTACAGCTAATTGAGGAGATAGGGGGTTTTACCAGTTGTCAGATGAAAGCTATGAGTCACGGATCATAGATGGAAAAGTCCTTGCACAGCAGGTTGAAGAAGAAGTGAGGTCAGGAGTAGAGGACCTCGAAAGCAACCGGGGAGTTACCCCCGGGCTTGCTACAATCCTTGTAGGTGACGACCCTGCATCAAAGATGTACGTCCGTCTTAAGCACAGAGCCTGCGAGCGTGTGGGTATCAAAGCAGAAGATTACCTTCTTCCGGCAGAAGCCACCCAGGAAGAACTTCTTGCCCTTATTGATTCCCTTAACAAAAACAGGGATGTGCACGCAATCCTGCTTCAACTTCCGCTGCCGAAGCATTTCTCTCCGCAGGAAGCAATGGAAGCCATATCTCCTGCAAAGGATGCAGATGGTTTTCACCCCTATAACATGGGAAAACTCATGATTGGGGATGAAGGTCTTGTCCCCTGTACCCCTCACGGGATAATCAGGGCACTTGATGAGTACAATGTGCCTGTTAAGGGTAAAAATGCGGTTATTGTCGGGCACAGCAATGTTGTGGGTAAACCCATGGCAGCAATGCTTCTGAACAGAAACGCAACCGTTTCGGTCTGCCATATCTTTACCGATGACCTGAAGAAGTACACCCTTGGTGCCGATCTCATAGTGGTTGCGGTAGGGGTTAAGCACCTTATCAAAGCAGACATGGTTAAAGAAGGGGCTGTAATCTTTGACGTGGGAATCACCAAAGAAGAAGACGGTGTGTACGGGGATGTTGACTTTGAAAACGTAATCAAAAAAGCTTCTCTTGTAACTCCTGTCCCCGGCGGCGTAGGTCCCATGACAATTGCCATGCTCATGAAGCATGTGCTCAGGTGTGCAGAGAAAAGCCTTTAAATCCTCTATTTTAACATAAGGCTGGAAGTCCCCTTCCTCGGTATTTCGGATTTGTCCGAGCTGGCAGGCGGGGGATGAAAGCCGTCAATTTTCAAAAACTTGAGCCTTCGGGCTAAAGTTTTAGGTAGTGGTAGTTCACAGCTTTTTCTCATTTTGTTTTTTATTTGTGCTCCCTGATTAATTGGTAGGTATTATTCCAAAATGGTCGCAAATGGCATCTCGTGTTCGTTCTTTTCACGCGCCGCGCAAGGCTTGAGCCCGCCTGCGTATAGTAGATAATTACGAGATCAATAGCCTTGCTGGAGCTTTCATACCAAAATATCAGCCATGTAGCAGGGGACTACCAAATTTTTTACTCGAATTTTTTAAAACTTTTGCCGGGTCTTTTATTCTGATGCTTCTTTAATTGTGGATTAGGCACAAAATAATCTTCTCAATCTTTTCGTATCAGGACAAGTAAATTTGTTTTTTAATTGCATCCTATTTGGAGATTTTACTCTGTTTTCTTTCGCATGTCAATTTGGGATATCACATTTGATTCTTATATATACTTTTTATTAATCCTCAGTAAAGTTTGCCTAATTGTGGTAACAGAATTCTACACATCAATATTTTTATGTATCATTGAAGCCTATTTTACTATAATCCTGTCTGCCATCAATAAATAATAAAAATGGTTTATGAAGTCTTAATTAAATAGTCAGGTTTTCATAAAATATCCGGGCGCTAAAATGAGTTATTTGTAATCTCTAAACAAATCTACCTGATATACGTTGATGGCATTGAGTTCCAGTGATACTCCGCCCGTTTTCCATAATTGCATATATTCAGTTAGATAACACATTATCCGGAATTCTGATTGTAATTATCCATTATCGATAATTACAGTGGAAAAATCACTCCAGTTAAAAACGTATTTCCCATAACCTTAAACTCTATCCCCTTCCATATATAAGGTCTCAGGAGGCCTGAACTCCTGAAGCTCTTAAACTTAACCGGACTTGCATCCCCCAGTTCCTTTTCAAGTCCTCCAGTGTTCAGCTTCGCAGCCGGAAAAATTGTTTTGTTTTTTCTTGCCTGCAGGAAGCCTTTCAGGTGATGGGGCAGAAAAGGCTTTTTCAGGGAATGTTAGCGGATGGTTGAATGAACAGCGTTTGCAGTTACGATCCAACGAAATGATGCTGAGGGTATTTCATTACGGAAATAAAGACATCTGCAGATCGGTTCCAAATTTCATGCTTCAAATTCCATTATTGTTTAAAAATAAGGTAGTTGTTGTTTGAGTAAATTGTTTGCTTACTCATATTTATCAAGCGCTGTTGCGCCAACTGAGTTAAAAGCGATATAGCCTGGTTGTCAAAAATGGTAGTTAATACTGATATCTGTGGTATAAAAGTGGGAGATCAATATCCTGCACATGTAATGGGCATTATTAACGTGAGCCCTGAGTCTTTTTACAAAGGTTCGATTTCAAGCCCGGAATCTGCACTTGGGGTCGCTCGGAAAATGGTTGAGGACGGAGCAACTTTCCTGGATCTGGGTGCTCGGTCAACGTGGCTCTTTGCAGAACCTATCAGCAGAAAAGAAGAACTTGAGCGTTTAATTCCTGTACTTGAAGCACTGGAAGGCAATGTGGATGCGGTAATTTCCGTTGATACGATGTTTTCTGAAATCGCAGAAGAGGCTCTCAAAAGAGGGGCAGATGTCATAAACGATGTTTCCGGTTTTACAGCAGACCCTCGAATGATAGAAGTGGTGGCCGATCACGGCTGTCCGGCTGTGGTTATGGCTTCGAATAAAATTCCCGGAGACCCTCTGGGAATGGATTCCATTATTGAAGCACTTGACTCCATTATACAGGCTGCAGAGGCTGGAGGTATAGTGCCTGAAAGCCTTATCCTTGACCCTGCAATAGGCAGGTGGACAGAAGAAAAGCTGTCTATGTATGATTTTGAAACCCTGGATGATTTCGAGCGCCTGAATATTTTTGAAAAACCTTTGCTTGCAGCCCTTTCAAGGAAGTCCTTCATAGGAGACGTGCTTGGAAAACCTGCGGCTGAAAGGCTCTACGGCAGTCTGGCTGCAGCAGCAATTGCGGTTTACAAGGGTGCACATATTATCCGTACACATGATGTACCCGAGACTTCTGACGTTATTAAGCTTTCAGGAGCCCTGAGAAGCCGGACAAGTGTTGTAAAGGAGGGCAGGTATGAGGTTTCGGTGCTTGATGTAAAAACCCCTCAGGACGCATGTATTGCAATGAGGAATATCGGAGCTACACGAGTCGGTTCGCAGGTAATGCAGGGAAAATGCATCCACCTTATGTTAAAGATCAGGAACCTTACAACCACGGAAGCTCTGATTATAAAACAGGAGATGCTTGCAAGGGGAGGAGATGCAGCCCTTGCAAGAGACGCAGTTTCCCATGAAACGGAAACTACTGACGTGCTTGTGATGGGTACCCTGCTGCAATTTGAACGCCTTGCCAGAAAACTGGATGGGCAGGCCCGTTCCCTCCCAGTTATTGCAGAAATGATCCGCGAATGTATTTCAAATCGGACTAATCTGGAATACCGATATTTGAGGTAATTATGATCATAACTTCAGCAAAACCCTTTGAAGAAATCCTTGACCTGTTAAAAGATGAGGACGATATCTTTGTTGTCGGATGCAACGTATGTGCTGCAAAACTGAAGACTGGAGGAGAACCTGAAGTCCTTGAGATGTGCAGGCGGCTTGAAGAGAGCGGAAAGCACGTGGTAGGTTGGGCTCTTCCAACTGCTGCCTGCAGTATCCGGTCCTTTGAATCTCTGGCTGAGAAAAACGAGAAAATAAAGGAAGCGCGTTGTATTCTTGTTATGGGGTGTGGCAGTGGAGTTTCTGCTGTTGCCAGTGTTGTTGATTTGCCTATATACGGTTCGAACAACACTCTTTCACTTGGCGGCTCCAGTGGAGGCAAGCTTCTTTTCAACCAGTGTGTTATGTGCGGGGACTGTACCATAAGTGAATATGGTGGTCTCTGCCCGAAATCTCAATGCCCGAAAGCTCTTCTTAATGGGCCCTGCGGAGGGGCAGTGGAAGGAATGTGCGAGGTCAACAGGGAGATGAATTGTGTATGGGCTCTTATCTATGAACGTTTGAAAAGGATCAACAGGCTTGACCTTCTTTACGTTATCCATGCCCCCAAGGAGCATGGTTTTAAATAATTTCATTCCTAATATTCTTATTTAATGCTTTTTAATTTTCGTGAAAAACTGAACTCCAGGAAATTTCTGGTTACTGTTGAAGTCTCTCCCCCCAAGGGGACCAGGTTTTCAGCTCCCCTGGAAGATGCCTGCCAGTTAAAAGGTGTTGCAGACGCTCTGAACGTTACTGATAATCAGTGTTCAATTATGCACATGAGTTCACTGGCTTTCAGCAAGCTTTTGCTCGATCAGGGACATGAACCTATCATGCAGCTTACCTGTCGGGACAGGAACAGAATCGGGCTTCAATCCGATCTTCTGGGAGCATACGCTCTGGGAATCCGGAACATCTGCTTGATGACCGGGGATCATCCTACCTGTGGAGACCATCCGGGCTCAAAACCCGTTTATGACCTTGACTCCGTACAGCTCATTGAACTCGTCAGGAAGCTTGATTCAGGCATTGATTTTGCAGGAAAAAGTCTGGATGGAGGCACTTCTTTTTGTGCAGGCGCAGTCTCAGGCATAGATCCTAAAAATACCTTGCAGCTAATAAAGCTTGAAAAAAAGGTCAAGTGCGGAGCCGATTTTATCCAGACGCAGGCTGTGTATGATGTGGGCATGTTCGAGGAGTTTATTGAAGCAGTAAACCATCTTGAGGTACCTGTAATTGCAGGTTTGATTCCTCTCAAATCCCTGAGTATGGCTGAATATATGAATAAAAACATCTCAGGAATTCATGTGCCTGAAGAAATCATGCTTCGGATGAAAGATGCATCTTCCCCTATAGAAGAAGGTCTTTCGATAGCTTCCGATACTATAAAAGAACTGACGACACTTTCCCGAGGGGTTCACATTATGCCAATCGGATCTCACAAAAACACTCCGAGATTGCTTTCAATGGCAGGAATTTCAGGAAAATAAAGGAATCCCAAAAATTCCCTTTAACCGGGAGGTTTCTTCTCTTTTTCTTCCAGTGCTAAGGCTTCCTATTCTGTGTATTTTGTGCCGCTGTCTTCTTTTTTTATAAAAAATTTCTTTGTATACTTCTTTTTTGTATACTTCTTACATCGTTCTATTTACCTACTTTTAAATACTCACAGGAAATACATTATAATCGACACTGCCCTTAATTTATTGTATCTGGTGTGGGTTTTTTGGGGTGTTGGTGATGGGTGTTTTTCTGTTTCTTTCTGGAATCTGGATTTGCTGGTGAATTTAGAGTTTTTCCAGAGCCAGGGGACCAGATAAGGAGGTCACAATGAGGATAATGGGTATCATATCATGCAAAATCTTTGAGGATGAAATTGTTCATCTCGTGGAGCATGATGAAGAGGTGGATGAAGTTCTAATACTGAAAAACGGGAGTTCGGAGGACATTGTACGGAAGTTTGGTGAAATTGGCTGTCCCTGCCGGGAATTGACTCTCAATAATGTCGAGGCGCACAGGTGCCTTAAGGATGTGAAGCATGTGGACGGCGAGGGCCTCATGCTTGTGCTCAACATCCTTGAAGTCGTTGGCATGGGAAAAAAGCGTACTATGCTGAAAACGAACGTATATGATGCGATTCTGAGGATGTCGCTCTTCTCAGACGGGATGCTTTTGTTCTATGGGCTTTGCGGTAACTTGCTCAAAGATATCGAGGACGATTTCAAGTATCTTGAATGTCCTCTCGCATTGCTCAGGGACCCCGAAGGAAACATCGTTGATGACTGCATCTGTGCGACCCTGGGGGGCAAAAGAGCTTTCGTGGAAAAAATAAAGGGTTTCGGGGGCGAAAGGGTTTTCATGATTACTCCCATGTGGGCTGCCAACTGGGAAAAAATGGTCGTAGCTAATGGGTTTGCCCGGAGCCTGGAAAATCTTGAAGAGTCAAAGCTGGTATTTCGGGCTGCCAGATATACTCAAGTAGCAAAGATTAATACCGGCTTAAACTATCAGCAGAATTTCGATTCCAGGGCAAGGGAATTTGCAGCTTTCTATGGGTTTGGAATTACAGAAATCGAAACTGATCAGGCTATCTTCGAAATGTGTTACAGTGAACTGAAGCATTCGCTTACGGCAACTGTCTGAATATAGCCCCTCTGGAAAAAGTTATTTCAGGTCCGATTTTGAGCTATCGTTAAGTCACTTTTAGTTTATCAGGTTAATTTTTCCAGGGGGGATTTCCTCATTTCAAAGTTTTTCATCCTGCCGTAGGGGTTTTCCGGAGCCTTTGGATACATTTATCAATACCTTTCGGTATTTTACGGTTTGATTCTGTCCATATTGATTTTATGTTTCTGAATATCGAGATTAATCACAGTTTTTAAAGGCATTAAAATGAGTCCAGAAATCACTTCCATCCAGATGTTCGGGATTAAGACCCCTATCATCAGAGCAGGGGACGATATCGTGCAGACCCTTGAAGCTTCGCTGCAGGACGCTGGCATTATTCCAGTTGACGGGGATGTTATTGTGCTGGCTGAATCTGCTGTTGCCACAGCGGAAAATAGAATTGTCGAGCTTGCCAGCGTCATGCCAGGAGAAAGGGCCTTATCTCTCGGGGAAAAATATGGGATAGACCCGAGGGAAATGGAGCTTGTGCTTCAGGAATGTGATGAGCTTTTCGGTGGCGTTCCCGGAGCCGCACTTACTATCACAAAAGGTATCCTCTCTCCCAATGCTGGAATAGATGCTTCAAACGCTCCTGATGGCCACGTAGTCCTGCTCCCGAAGGACCCGAGAAGAAGTTCCGAGAACATCCGGAAAAGGCTTGAGCAGCGTTACTCCTGCAGGCTGGGAGTGATTATAGGGGACAGCAGGACTCAGCCCCTGCGGTTAGGCTGCACAGGGATTGCACTCGGAGTTTCAGGCTTTGTGCCTGTGGAGGATGCAAGGGGCACTTTTGACATTTATGATAAGCCCCTCCTCCTGACTCACAAAGCAGCGGCAGACAACCTGGTTTCCGCAGCTGAACTCCTTATGGGGGAAGCCGGAGAAAGGGTTCCCTGCGTGCTTATCCGGGGCGCTCCGGTAAAAATGGTTGATGAGTCTTCGGAGATGCCAACAATCTCAATGGAAGGGTGCATGTATTTCGGCAACATTATTAAAGGCCGGAAAGAATATCCGGAAAAAGAGAATCAGTAGAAAGCTTGCCTGAACTTCCTTTTCGAAATATGTTTTAAAGCGAGCTCGCAGGACTGAGATAAGCGTTATATATCCTCGGCGATAATATATACAATAAATTGAGTCCCGATCCTGTATCTGGTAATTCCATCTTCAGGTCATTTATCGTTCTGGGTTGGGTTCTGGCATCTGTGCCGTACGGACGCATATGTACGATTCCTTTGCACGTTTACCAGAGTAGATCAACTAAAAACTGAAAAAGTCTCAGACGTTTCAAGTATTGCAGGTGATTTTATGAAACCTATGTTATTGGACTTTTCCGCAACATGGTGTGGACCTTGTAGGATGCAAAAACCTATTCTTGAAGAGCTCGAAAAAAAATACGGAGATAAGGTTGAATTCAAGGTTGTCGACGTGGATGAAAACCAGGAGCTTGCCTCAAAGTACAGCATACACGCTGTCCCGACCCTGATCATTGAAAAGGACGGGACTGAAGTAAAGCGCTATATGGGTGTAACCCAGGGCAGTGTACTGGCATCTGAACTCGATAAACTTCTCTGATCCCTGTATTTTTCTGAAAACAGCCGCCCGGGGTTCAGGGAACCTGAGGGCGCACAACTTTTTAACCGAGTTCTTTTTACAAGACTTCTTTTACAGCTCACTCAGCCGAAGGTTTTTATTCCTGAAATGTTTCTCCCAATATTTCTCCCAATATTTCTCCCAATATTTATCCTGATATTTCTCCCAATATTTCTCCCAATATTTATCCTGATATTTCTCCCAATATTTCTCCCAATATTTATCCTGAAGTTCTTTCTTTTTGATGCACTGAACCCAACAGATTTTTACCAATTCTGATCGGAGCTTAATTTTTCCTTCTTTCTATAAAATCTCAGTTAAGCTTCAAGTTGAATATAATATATCAGGAGCTCAAATCAGAATAATTCAAGTAGTATCCAAAAATATTTTTAGCATGAAAAATGGCAAAAACTGACGTGAAATCAAAAAATCTACCTTCAAAAAGCGGTTTTAATCTTTTTTAAGGCTTTTTAAGGCTATTTCCCCGGGGCTTAATCTAAGTAGACAACTAATATACTATCTAAATAATGTTAGTGCAATAAGATAACTATTTATAATAAGTATAAGTACTTTCTAATATAGTAAAAACATAAAACAACTTAAAACATAAAACAACCTATAGTGGGGGAAAAACATGAGAATAAGAGTAGTTAGCTCAAGAGAAGAAATCTTTACACTTAATCCGAATGAACGTATCGTACACCTGGCTTTCAGGCCTTCTAACAAGGACATCTTTGGATTGGTTGAAACCTGCCCGAAGATTGAGGTAATACAGTTACCTAAATCTTACATGCGTACAGTCTCAAAGTCCATAGAAATGTTCCTTCAGATGCAGAGAATCCAGCTTCTCGAAGGAGATGTCTGGGGGCACAGGAAGGATATAAACGAATACTACAGCATTCCAACCTCAGTTATTGAAAAGATTAAAGAAATGAAAATCGAAGGTAAATCCACTGAGGAGATTGAGAAAAAGGTTTCAAGGGAAAGCAAGCTGAACCCTGAAATGGTTGGTTATATCCTGAATAAGGAAGCTACTGCCTGATTTCCCCTTGGGGCATACCCTTAAAACTTTGCTGGAGATTAGATTGTAAAGCTAATCGATTCCACATTTCGTATTTAGTATCTAATCTCCAGGTTAAATCTTCTTTTTAAGGCGAATTGGAACCTTTTTTGCAGATATTGTTCCTGGCATTCAGGTAGGATTTCCTTGCAATTTCCATACTGCCTTTCTTTTCAACAATGCTCATATCAAAAGTCCGGGCAAAATTTAAGACATTTTTGTCGAATTCGTCTCCTCTGGAGATTTCATTACTGATTTTGACAACTTTTTTATACAAAGGATTTTTCAAAAAACTTTCATCGACGTCAGAAGTACCGCCTGATTCATTTTTCATCTCTTTCCAGCCGGAGGCCCACATCGGGGTCAGGTAGAACATACCTGTGCCGTTTCCACTCTGCATAACTTCAGCATAGGCATCGTTGCCTCCAAGAGCTACACTGATACAGTCATCCACAATGTCTCCCTTTTCATCTTCGAGAAAATAGAGGGGGCAATTAAAATCTTTGAAATTAGCTTCCAGGCTCCTTAACGAGCGCCCGCAGTTCCCATAAAAAATAAGAATACCATCTGAAAAATCTGCCATTTCCTTCATATTTCGGTAGATTTCAGACTTTAAAAGGTCACAATCTGCATGCAGGCCAAGCTTCAGAATGTTTACCACTACGGTGATTGTTTCTCTGGTTTTTGCCTTCACTCTGTTCTTTTCCTTCATATTCTCATGTATTTCTCCAAAAAATGGAACCTTCAATAGAAAATTCGGAATTTTCATGGATACGGGACTATGCATCTGTTTTATGAAAAAAGATATCCGGTCCGGAGGAAAAAGCCTGACCTGGCAATTTCTGGATTTAAGCTTTCGAACAAACATGAAACATTGCCTGTTTTCTACTATGATCAACCGTACGGCATTCTGATCTTTAGAGAGGACATAAACAAGTTCATCTTCAAGCATTTTACAGGCAATTATGCTCAGTACAGGCATCGGTGAACCATCTCTCATGTTATGTTACTTTTGAT
>NZ_JJQY01000024.1:0-36104 GCF_000979295.1 Methanosarcina sp. 1.H.T.1A.1
TCTGCAATAGAATCGCAGTCGCATGAGTCACATTCACAGTTTGCTCTGTCACAGTCTGCAATAGATTCACAGTCACATGAATTACAGTTTGCTTTATCACAGTCTGTAATAGAATCGCAGCCGCATGAGTCACATTCACAGTTTGCCTGATTACAGGCTACAATAGATTCACAGTCACATGAATTACAGTTTGCCTGTCCACAATTTGCAAGAGTGTCACAGGAAACTGTAGGGGTTTCTGCAGATGTAAGAGCATTACAGGAAACTGCTCCTGCAGTAATTAAACTTGACATCATTATTATAATAGAAGCACATGCCAGAATTTTTATAATTGGTTTTTCACTGAAGTGCATTTTTTCCCTCCAATTGTTCCTACTAGTTTGTCTGATCTTGCTCATTTTATCTGAGAAGATCTGGAACCTAAAAGTATCGGCACAGTTAAACATATAAAAATACTTACACTACTTGCCCAAAACCAAAATTAAAAACCGTATTTAAGCCTTTATATCGAATAATAAAACCGGTAAAATACATTTAACACTTGATTGTGCTATATACTCTGGTAAAAGTAAATTTAAAACTTTATAACACTTCATCTTATTTTATAATGGTTCCTAAGAGGTTGAATTAACAGTTAATTAATAAATTGCAAATGTTGGTATTAATTGGTTCAGTTTTAATCCTAATTTCTCCTAATGAATATAATTTATTCACACTTTTTACGCAAATTCTCCTAAATTCTTTTCATTCCTTCTCATTTCTTTTCATCCCTTTCTTGAAAACGGCATAAAGCGCTCGAAACAGCTTGATTAATAACCTTATATATATTAATTTATACAATAGTTACCAAATGACAAAAGGAATACTTATCGCAGGAACCCATAGTGGAGTTGGAAAAACCACAGTCTCCATGGGTATTATGGCTGCCCTCAAGCACAGGCAACTAAGAGTCCAGCCTTATAAGGTAGGGCCGGATTACATTGACCCTTCCCACCACACAGCCATCTGCGGGCGCTCTTCCAGGAATCTGGACACCTATATGATGGGCACGGAAGGGGTGAGGCAGACAGTTGCCCGTACGTCTGAAGATGCTGACATTGCTGTCGTTGAAGGTGTCATGGGGCTCTTTGATGGGATTGACTCTACGGAAATTGCAAGCTCGGCACATGTAGCAAAGACTCTGGATATTCCGGTGATTCTGGTAATCAATGTCCACGGCATGTCAAGAAGTGCCGCAGCTCTCCTGAAAGGTTATTCCGAATTCGATCCGGAAGTCAGGGTTGCAGGCGTTATCCTGAACCAGGTAGGCAGCCCTCGCCATGCAGAACTTGTAAAGAATGCGCTTCCGGGCAACATTCCTGTTATCGGCACAATTCCCCGAAGGAAAGATATTGAGGTCCCTTCAAGGCATCTGGGGCTCTACATGGCGCATGAAAAGGACTACAACACTGCGGAAATGGCAGCCTTTATTGAAGAAAATGTTGACCTTGATGCGGTGCTTGAACTTGCTGAGCCCTGTTCGGTTCCGGAGGCTGAGGTAATTCAGAGACCAGCTACAGATCTCAGGATCGGAGTTGCCTGGGACCCCGCGTTCTGTTTCTACTACCGGGATATGTTCGATGCATTCGGAGACAGCGGAGCAGAAGTAATATTTTTTAGCCCTATGGCAGGTGACGTTCCGGATGTAGACGGAATTTACCTTGGAGGCGGCTACCCTGAACTCTATGCAGAAGTCCTTGAAAACTCAGAGACTACCCGGAAACTGAAAGGACTTGCAGCTGACGGCCTTCCCATCTATGCGGAATGCGGCGGCTTGCTCTATCTCTGCGGAACTTATGAAGTAGAAGACAGGACATATAAACTGGCTGATGTTGTGCCTGCAAATACCCGCATGACAAACCGTCTGAAGGCTCTGGGGTATACCGAAGCCCGCCCCCTTGACAAAAACTTCTCTTCCCACAATATCAGAGGTCACGAATTCCATTACTCCCTTACGGAATGCGACCGTGATGCCAGGTTTGCATACGAAATGATCCGCGGGAAAGGCATACAGGACGGGTTTGACGGGCTTGTGGAACACAATACCCTTGCAGGATACATGCACTCCCATCCTTCCAGCTTCCCGGTAGATAAGTTCGTGGGGAAATGCAGGGAATACAAAAGACGGTAAATGCAGGGAAGACAGAAGAAAATCAAATGGTACCGAAGAAAATAAAGTATCAGAGGAGAGGTAAAAAAAATCTCTTTTCAAATCTCTCCTTTAAATATCTCTTCTCTAAATACCTTTTTTCCTTTTAACGCGTTTTCATGAGGCTTTTTCTCTGAACTTCCAGGAAAAAACACTTTCAGCCTGCTAGGCTGAGATTAATAAATACCAAAGTAATTTTAGAAACAGAGGTAATATGCTGGAATGAATCCTGAGAATGGATGCCTAGAAGATTTGTTGAACAGGTTTTCACAATTAATATGAACAATAATTTGGAACAATGAACCATATAAGGTATCGTTCTCACTATAAGAGGAAGGGATAAAATGAGATTTATATGCCCGCTTATCGTTGTCAACAATATGGAAATTTCCAGGAACTTTTACGAAAAAGTTCTCAATCAAAAAGTACAGTGTGACTTTGGCGAAAACGTATCATTTGAGGGCAGCTTTGCAATACATTTAAAGTCGCATTTTTCAGAGTTACTAAATATAAACAAAAAAGATATTGTTCAAAAATCAAATAATTGTGAATTGTATTTTGAAGAAGACGATTTAGATAGTTTTCTTCAAAAGCTAAAAGATATGGATTCCATTGAATATGTACACGGATTAAAAGAACAGCCCTGGGGGCAGAGGGTTATCAGATTTTACGATCCTGATATGCACATTGTTGAAGTTGGGGAACCAATGGAAAGCGTAGTAAAAAGGCTCTTGAATGAAGGGTCATCGGTCGAAGAAACCTCTAAACGCACTTTAATGCCAGAAGAATTTGTCAGGCAGTTTTTATAACCAGCTATACTTCTTTTCATTCTCTTTTTTCATTTTTCCCTCTTCGTTCCCCCCTTTTCGTTCCCCTTTTCGTTTCCCTTTTCGTTCTCATCTTCCTGTTTCTTCCCCTGTTCCCTTTCTTTATTTCTTATGTAGACCTTTTTCTCATAATACCCAAGGGGATGGCTGATTTTTTCGCAGAGCCCATCTTTTCCTACACAGTTGCCATAGGTCCTCATAGTGTCGCAGGCAGGGGGTTTGTATACATTGCCTGTAGCGCCTGCGATGTGTTCAATCTGGTAGAGGGTTTTTTCCGCATCAAAATCAGGGGAGATGTTGAAAAGGTTCAGGATTTCGTCCACTGACATCCCCACGCTCAGCAGGAAAGAAGTCATTGCAAAACGCATCGAATGGGCAAGGTTAACTCCACCCTGTACGTTTGCAAGCGCATGGGCAATACAGGGAGGAAAGAGGTCGGGCTCAACAGCTCCGAAGTCCGTAGCCCCGAATTTCTTTTTCTGGACCTCGAACTGTTCCTTTATCTCGGAAACGTAGGGGGAGCAGAAGCTGGAGATTTCGGGAGGAATTTCCGGGATGGGGAAGGACTGTTCGATCCTTTCCCTGACTGCTTCTTCAAGAAGCCTTGCAAACTCTTCCTTTGTTATTTTTATTTTGCCTGCCCTGAGCTGGCGGTTTGTCAGTTTCCAGGAGGGGTCTTTGAGGGAATTTGAAAAGCGAATATAGTCCGTAAAATGCATACTGAAATAGGAGTCCCTGAAATCTGCCGAGATTCCAAAATCTTCCCCGAATTCGAGCAGAAAATTCGGGGTTTCGTTTCTTAAAAAAGCGTAGGCAGCCTTGGCTTCTGCCAGAGCATAGCGCCGGGTAAAGAGCTGGTCATCCACACAGGCAACCAGCATCCTGGCAAAGGGATAGGAAAGGAGTTCCGAGAGTACCTGGACTTCCCCTGAGACAGGGGATTTTTTAATTTCTCCTTCAAGAGCTTCTTTTACCCTTTCTATTCCACGGGATCTTGCAGCCCTGTAAGCTCGCGAATTGAGCAGGTTTTCCAGAGAAATTCCCAGGTTTCCAACATGGGCAGATGCTTCTGAAATAAATGGGTAATATGCAAGTTTTTCGGCCTGCATGCCACCCTTAGTCCGATTCTATTCTCGGAGCCAGGAGATAGGATATTCTTCCTGCACCGTTTGCAATTTCAAAGTCAATCAGGACAGGGAAATCTCTGCCAAGAGAGAGGGTGACCTCATTTACCTTGTTTGTGGGTTTGACTATATCTGTCAGGTAATCCAGGGAAAAGAGAGAACAGGCTTCTCCTGCTTTCAGGTCGATTAGCTGGTCTCTGCCCATCTCCAGGCGGACCTTGTCGGTGTCTCCCTTTGCTTCCATATAGAAAGTATCGCCAGAAACTCCCATGAGCATATGGTCGCTTATCTTTTCTGCGGCTTTTACGGCACGCCTGAGGTCTGCACCATTCAGGACAACTTTGGCAGGCAGATCGAGCTGGGGAACTCTGGGTTCTGCACGGATTGTTGAAGGGTCCAGAAGAGAAAGAGTATAGGACAGCCCTCCTACATCAATCAGGAGTTTATTGCTTCCTTCTTCAAGTTCCATCCTAACTGTATCGCTCTTGTCCGCAATTCCCAGCAGGTCGGTAATCTTATTCAGGTCGAGTCCGATCTCACACTCATCAGCGCTGTATTCATCAAAAGCCGATGATCCAAGCTCAAAAATCCCCATTGCAACGTTGGCAGGATCAACTGCTTTTACCGAAATACCTTCGGGTTTTATTCTAAATCTAACTTCATCTACAATTACAGCCAGTGCGGCAATCGCGTCTTTCAGAAGCTCTGCATTAATTGCTGCCTTGAACATGATTCTTCTCCATCAAATAAATTTAAGCCTTAAACTCCTTATCTATCACTTGGATATATAAATTTCCTTACGATCTAGGATTTTCTATCCTTTTGAGGAAAATTTTCCGAATCGGAATAAGTAGCCATATATGGAATCGGGATAAACTATTAGATTCAAAGTCCCGGCAACTATATAAATCTTGGTCAGAAAATCAGGAAGCAACAGGCTCTGCCTGAGACATAAAAGAAGTTCTGACCTGAAAATTCGTTTTCCAGAGGTACATTTTTAATAAGTACGTTTTTAAAAAGTACATTTTTAAAAAGTACATTTTTAAGAAGGGCCCTAAGAAAAGGTTGTGGAATTTAGTCGTATTCTCTCCAGGTAAACCCGCACTTCGTACATTTGAGAAAACGGGTCTCGGATTCATCTGCAGACCTGAGCTGTCTGAGCCACCAGGCTGCTGTATTGTTCCCGCACTCCGGGCATTTTACACTCGTTGTTGGCAGGCCTGAAGTCTGTTCACCTTCGAGTACTACTACTTCATGATCGTCAATCTTGGCTTTGGAGACGAAATTCTTTTCGTTATTTTCAATCGGTATTATGTTCCCACATTTTCTACATTGGTAGTTACCATCTTTAGGAAACATCATACTTTTGCATTTGGTACAGAACTGCATTAATATCACTTTTTGCGTCATTTATCATTTTATTGTGGTCAAAAGCCAGTTCAGGAATTGAATCAAGCTCAAAAAGTTCAACGGCATCAGCGTCAGAGCCTGATTTTAAATCTCCGTATCCTTTCGCAAGGTAGCACACTGAGATTGTATGTCTCCTGGGGTCGCGTTCAGGGTCGGAATAGACACCGATAAGTTTGAGAATCTCTACAGAAAGGCCTGTTTCTTCAAAAGCTTCCCTGGAAGCTGCTTTTTCTGTACTTTCCCCGATTTCAACGAAGCCTCCAGGAAGGGCAAATTCTCCCTCATATGGGGGGTATTTTCTCTTCACCAGAACAAGCTTGTTTTTAAAGAGAATTACAGCATCAACGGTTAGGCTGGGGGCATTATGTTTCATAAAAAGCCTTCGAAGTTTACTTTCCGTGAGATCTTTTTCCTCTACCAATCTCCTTCCTGATTAGCTTTTTCTGGCGTTTTGCCAGATATAATAATATATTAGTATTGTGCATATTGTAGAAACTCGTCATCATATTTCAATTATTCTTCTCAACTTTTCCATTCTTTTTAATTCTTTTTTGAGTTGTTCTCCGGTTCTCTGTGCTATGAGTCGAGTCTCTATAAAGCAAAAAAGTCACTTACGCAGTAGTCTTTATTAAAGGTTTCTCTTTTTTAGATTCCCAAAAAGCTCTTTAGATATTTTTTCAGAACTTTTTAATCTGGGTAATTTTCCTTATATATGGAAATGCTTTATAATCCGTTATTTTTCTATAATAGTAATTTGTTATCTATCTACAATACTAATTTGTTATCTATCTACAATGTAATTTGTTATCTATCTACAGGGTTCTTAACATCCTCAAATGCCTGACTGCAGAAATCTGGGCAGGTATTTATATATCTAGAGTTAGGTCAGATGCCTGTAATCCATAATACTCAATAGTTACCCATGCGTCTCCGGTTAAGTGAAGAATCGGAATAAATTGCCTCCACTTCCACAACATTTGTCAAATATTTGATTCAATTGGAGGCCGGAACAAGGTATCGATTTCGTGTAATTATGCCAAAACTTAAGGCTGGCTTCCAGTACAAAATCGATAGCTTTAGGGCAAGAAAATTCCTTAACCGATGACCAATGAATAGTTACCTAACCTGAAACCGTCTACATTATAATACTGGGATTGCCTCATCTGGTAGATATTTACTTTCAGGTTGTATCTGCCAGTGCCCTAGCATGGCTTCTCAGGGGGTAATAATTCTCAAGACTGTAAATTCGTTATATCAGAAAGTAAAATCCATAACCTTTGAATTCCTTAATACTTATGGTTATGAAAACTTTAAGTCCTTTGTAGAAGCTCTATGGAAATCTATTAATTATTTTAGAGAATTTCATGTTCTACTTTCCGGAAACTTCAGAATTTGCTTGGGATTTTCCAATATCACAGAAGAACTATAGAATCTGGAATGTATTCATCCCAGGCAAAAAGGTGCGTGAAAAATGATCGAAAGTGTACTCTGGCTCGCAGTTGGGTTAATGATTGCGTCATCCGTTATCCCCAGAACCTCAAGAGTTCATAAACTGGTAGGGGGTATAGGGTGGGGTGTTTTTTCCATCCATTGGGGTTACCAGCCTCTCCACTACATTGAGACCCTGGACTATGCCAATGTGGGCCTTACATTTGTATTTGCCCTGTTCTGCTTACTTATGGCATATATCATGTTTAGGGAGTACAGGGAAGGCCCTCTCCTTATAAAAAAGAATAGAGAAGTGATGCACTCGGAAGTTTCAACTCAGATTGCGGGAGATTCCCTTGACATAACTTCAATGATTACAAGTGCAAGTGCCCTTGGTGCTCTTGTTTATTTCCCGTTTGCAAATTTCTCTTCCCTGAACACCTGGATAATTGGCAACGTTACCTCACAGGTTATCTGGGTTCTTCAGTACTTCGATATCCCGGCATACATGAAAGCATGGAATATGATAACCCTTAATGGGTATACGGTTGAGATTATCCTGGCCTGTACTGCGATTGAAAGTATTGCTCTTTTTATGGGGCTAATAGGTGCGGTCAAAGCTCCCCTGAATCGTCTGGTCATGGCTTTCATCGTATCCGTACCTGTGATCTATGTGCTCAACCTTATCAGGGATATTTTTGTGGTTGTAGCTTATGGAGAACAGTGGTTTGGTGCTGATAGTTTCATAATTGCCCACAACTACATTGCAAAGGCAGGGTCAGGGATCGCTCTCTTTGCAATTTCATATGCAGTACTCAAGATTCTGCCTGAGTTGCTGGGAATGATCGACGGCCTTTGGGTCATACTTTCCGAAGAATTGAAATATCTTCTGCATAGATTTGCTGGGGAATGAGATCAATGATCGCAAAAGGATCTGAACCCTGGCTTTTTACAGCTGCGTCTGTAACTGCCCTGTTTGCAATTCTCTCAAGGGCAACGAATAGTTTACCCTTTCTTAATCATGCAGCTTATATGGGGATGGCATTAACTTTCTTTATGGTTATCTTTTTCAGGGACCCCGAAAGAAAGGTAGAAGTCTCTGACACTTATATGATCTCCCCTGCCGACGGTACGATTATCGATATCAGGGACAGGAAAATCTGCATTTTTATGTTCCTTCAGAATGTACATGTAAACAGAGCTCCGATTTCCGGACGAATCAGGGAAATTACCTACAAGAAAGGTGGTTATCTCCCTGCTTTTTGTAAGGATTCGGAAAGGAATGAAAGAAACGAGTTCCTTATCCATAGCAAGTACGGGGATGTACAGGTCACACAGATTGCAGGCACCATCGCCCGCAGAATTGTCACATATTCAGGTGTGAATGACACTGTTGAACAGGGACAGCGTATCGGAATGATCCGTTTTGGGTCCAGAGTCGACGTAACAATTCCTCATGATTTCGACATTACAGTTTGTAAAGGGGAGCGGGTACTTGCAGGCAAGACCGTTATAGCAACAATAAAAAATGACAGGGACTTTTGAATATGAACGTATTTCAAATGTTAAGACTCCCGGACCTGGTCTCTCTTTTGAACCTGATCTGCGGGATTGGCTCCATTGCAGTAGCTGCCCAGAGTAACTCTTTTGGCTTTGCTTTGATCTTACTCCTGATTGCGGCAGTTGCAGATGGGGCGGACGGATACATTGCCCGCAGATTCAAAGGGGGAGAACTCGGGGAGCAACTTGACTCCCTGGCAGATACAGTCTCTTTTGGGGTTGCCCCTGCTCTTCTCATATTCCTGGAATTCGGGGAAAACGAACCTCTTGTCGCGATATTTGCAGTTTTTTATGCTGTATGTGGTGTGCTCAGGCTCGCTCGTTTTAATTCTACGATATCTACCCCGAAGACAGGATTTGAAGGGCTTCCTATCACCGCAGGCTGCATTATGCTGGTTACGTACCTTTTGCTTGGCGAAAGTATCGTGAGGATAGATTTCCTGCTGGCTCTGACTCTTGCTCTTTCTATCCTTATGGTGAGTTCCGTAAATTATCCGAAGATAAGGAATATCAAGGTCCTGGCTTTCGTAGCTGCGGTTTTCGGGATAACTGGTTTTCTGTACTTTATTGATCTCCAGTATATGCGGTTTTTTTCTTTCCTGCCCTTTATTCTGATGTTGACCTACCTGTTTTCTCCTTTCTTGAAGATCCCTCTGATTAGCGTTGTTAGCAGTAAAGATTACGGGAACAAAAAGGGACTGAAAGCCGGAGGGAGGAAAGAAAAGCATTAAAGCCAGTTCAAAGGTTACTATACAAAGATTACTATAGTTTCTCACTGGCACATTGAATTAACAAGGAGAAGTTTATTTGACCGAAAACAAAATAACCGATAGGGATAACGCACTCTTCGAAGCAGGAATAAAACTGGGAGCTCTCTACCATCAATTTACGGGGTCTCCGGTAAACCTGAAAACAGTTTCGAGCCTTGAGCAGGCTATTCAGGAAAGCATTTCAGTTCAGCCTTTTGTGGAAAATATTTCCGTGAAAATCGACCGGGACCTCTTAAAAAGTAAGTTAAACAGTGAGTTCGGATACACCGAACTTCAGGGACCCATGCTTGAAGTTAAAATCACTGTAAAATACGGCTCTTCACGGGTGAAAGTTGCGATGGAATTCGATTCTGAACTGAATTATCCATTGATGAAAATTGAGGATATCGAATAAAATTAAGGGCCAAATAAACTTAAAAAATTGAATAAACTTAAGAATTTGAATGCCTAAAAAATTAAATATTTAATTTAAGGGAATCAGGGGTTTTTAAACCTCTTTTTTTGAAATTTCAAAAGCCCTGACTACCTTTTCATTCTGTTCAGGGGTGCCGACTGTTACCCTGATAAAAGAATCTCCAGCTTCCCTGAAAGAATCACATGAGCGCACGATTATTCCTTTCATCATAAGGCTTTCCGTGATCTTTTTTGCTTTCAAAGGAGCAACATCTACAAGTACGAAGTTTGCCTGTGAAGGATAAACCGTAAATGGGATCTTTTTTATCAGGTATTCTCTGCCTTCCCTTGCAAGATTTATGCTTTTACTCAGGTGGTCTGTATCCGAAAGTGCGGCTACTCCTGCCCTTAAAGCCGGGAGGCTTACCGAAAATGGGGTGGCTGCCCTTGAATACTCCTTTACAAGCCATTCAGGCATTATCCCATAGCCCAGACGCAGCCCTGCAAGCCCGAATACCTTGGAAAAGGTTCTTCCAATCGCAAGGTTGTCATATTCCCTTACAAGCCCTGCAAGGTTCCCGTCCGCAAATTCTACATACGCTTCGTCCACAAACACAAGGGCATGGGTATTTTCAACGATTTTCCTCAGGTCAGCTTCGGGAAGGAGGTTGCCTGAAGGATTGTTTGGGGAGCAGAGGAAAATAATCTTTGTCCTGGAAGATACGGCTTCAAGAACCTTTTCAGGGTCCAGGGAAAAGTCGGGGTTCCGCCTGACAAATACCGGTTTTCCACCGCAGGCTCTGGCAGGCAATTCGTAATAGGCAAAGGTCGGGGTAGGGATAATAACCTCGTCTCCCTTTTCAATGATTATCCTGCAAAGCCCATCTAGAAGCCCATCCATTCCGGGTCCGGAGGCAACAATGTTTGATACAGGAAAACCTGTGTATTTAGAGAGGGCTTCTCTCAGTTCCCGTGCATCTGCTGAAGGGTAGATATTTGCTCCTGGGGCTGCCTCTACAAGAGCCTGGACAGCTCTCGGGGAGGGACCCAGGGGGTTTTCGTTTGAGCCCAGTTTGATAATCGATCTGGGATTAAGCCCGTAAGCCGAAGCTATCTCTTCTATGGACTTTCCGGGAACGTACTCTGCAATATCAAAGATTTCTTTTTTTATCAGTTCAGGCCTGCTCAAGAACATCAACTACCGTATCGATCTGCTCTTTCGTAATCACAAGTGGAGGGACAAGGCGGAGTACTGAGTCCGAGGTGCAGTTTACAAGCACGCCGTGTTCCCTTGCAAAGTCTACAAATTTGCCGCAGGGGTACTTGATTTCAACTCCTATCATAAGCCCTTTCCCGCGGACTTCCACAACATCGTCCCTTGCCATGCCTGAGAGCTTTTCCATGAAATAAGCTCCCATTTCCTTTGAGCGCTCCAGAAGCTTTTCTTCCTTTATTGCCTGGATAGAAGCAAGAGCTGCCGCACAGACAAGAGGCCCGCCTCCGAAGGTAGAAGCATGCTGTCCGCGCCCGAAACTTAGCCCGCTACGAGCTGCAATGGCACCCATGGGGAGCCCTCCTCCTAAGGCTTTTGCCATGCTCATAATATCAGGCTCGACTCCGAACTGCTCTTTGCAGAACCAGGTCCCTGTCCTTCCAAATCCGGTTTGCACTTCATCAAAGATAAGGAGGGTGCCGGTTTCATCACAGATCTCCCTTACTTCTTTTAAGTATCCGGGGTCCGGTATGTTTACCCCGCCTTCACCCTGAATGGGCTCAAGGATCACTGCTGCGGTATTTTCATTAATTGCCTGCCTGATGGCGTTGGCATCGGAATATGGAACAAATGTAGTCTCTGAACTGACAGGCGGCATGAAGGGGTCCCTGTACATGCTTTTGTGGGTCACGCTGAGGGCTCCTATAGTCCTGCCGTGGAAGGAGTGTTCGGCTGCTACAAAGGCGCCTTTTCCCGAAGCCACGCGAGCCAGTTTCATTGCAGCTTCTACGGATTCAGCTCCAGAGTTACAGAAAAAGACGCGCTCCATGCCTGTAATCGAGGCAAGGGTTTCTGCAAATTCTGCCTGGATTTCAGTATAATAGAGATTGGAAACATGAATCAGTTTTTCAGCCTGTGCCTGGATTGCTTTAACAACTGTCGGGTGGCAGTGCCCTACATTGTTTACCGCGATGCCTGCCACGCAGTCGATATACTCTTTTCCGTAAATATCCTGGACAACCGCTCCCTTACCCTTTGAAAGCACAAGGGGCTGGTGTCCATAAGTCTGCATTACATACTTTGAGTCTTTTTCTATAACGGAATTGTACCTTGCCTGCAGGTCGCCGGATTCAATAATGTTTTCTGTCAAGTGAATTCCTTTCCTTGAATTTGTGATCATAAGCTTATTTTAAAGTTTAACCTTGAAAATTTATCTGAGGATTTAATTAGTGTTTCAGCGGTATTTATTATCTTAATGGACTGCTGATTTCTAAAGGACTTTATCTCTGGATTTTATAATTTCCTGATTAACTAATTTCTCAGTTTAAATTTTTCCCCTACCTTCACCAAAAACCAGATTATTCCCCGATTCCCTAAGAATCCCTGATTCCCTAAGAATCCCTGATTCCCTAAGAATTCCCGATTCCCTAAGAATCCCTGATTCCCTAAGAATATTACTGACTATTTGCTGCTTTCTCTGAAAAAAGAAAATTTTCTGCATTATTTTTTCCATGTTCTATGGAATTTTCCTGCATAAGAACAAAATCAGGCTTCACAGAATGATTCAATGTTTCAGGAGCAGCCTATCTGAAAAAATTCTGAGTCGAAGAATTCTGGATTCAGGAGCTTCGGACGTAAGCCGGAATTATGATCAGCTCTGGTGTTCTCCGGCTTCATGTCTTCTTCTTAATCTTCTCACTCCTCCAGTGCGCCGGGTCCTTCCTAACGCCGTGGTCCTGGCAGAAATTCCTTCCCTGCCTGGTACAAAGCCGTTTTTAGCTTTTGCACTGGTTTTTATGAGTGAGTCTATCTCAATTATGTCCAGAGCTTTCAGAAGCCCATCTTGAGGTAAAGCTTCCTTTGTTTCTCTTGGAATCACTTTCCCTAAAGCGTTAACATCTGCAAGAACTGGCTTTTCTCCAGCTTCCCGTAAGAAAGATACTCCCGATGGTGCCTTTATCGTACCGTCTACCCTTGCGTTTTCATGCAACAAGACGGACTCGGCTTTTATTCCCCCAAAGACTCTGGTGTTACGGCCAATATGTACCTGTCCTTTTGAAGATAGATTCCCATAGATAGTGCTGCTTTCTCCTATGCTGATCTTACCCTCGGAATAAACGCTTCCCTTCAGGATCAGGTCTTTTCCGGTTTCGACAGATTGTGCCCTTAAATTTCCTATTAGATAACAGTTGCTTCCGATAACCGCGTCTCCACCAACTTCAATGGCTTCAGGAGCTATTTTTGTGCCTGTGGGTATGATAAGTATTTTTTCAGCGGGCTCCTTCCCATCAGACTCCAGGTCCTCTTCGGAGTCGTCAAAAAGCTCTTCAAGGGCTTTTTCTACTTCCTCTCCCTTTCCAAGGCGCATCATCTCCCTGATGTACAGAAACAAAAATATGATTACAGGGACCGGGTTCCTGACAACTATCCAGCCTTTGGCTTCAAACCCGCCTTTGATTTTGACTTCCTTTCCTACGTCCAGGTCCCCTTCGACGGTTAGTTTTCCATCAATGGCAACGAATTCTCCTAGGTAGGCGTTTCTGCCGACTTCTACCCTGCCTCCCATTTTTGACCACATGTCAATCCTGGCATCAGAGCACGCTATCACGTCTCCGGAAACTGCAACCCCTTCTCCCATAATGACCATATCTCCAGATATGCCGTACTGGATACTGGAGTGGTTGCCGATAATAACGTCTCCCTCAACTATAATCCTGTTTGTTTCTATTCTGGTATTATCGGGAACCAGAAGATGCTTTAGGATCTGCTCGGGCTCTGAGATACTTTCACTCTCCGGGGAAACTGTTTTCTGTTATCTGGTGTAGGTTTCAGAGTGTGGTTTTTAAAACCACGGTGCTGAAAATACAATTATTTATTTTGCGAGTAGTATTCATTCAAAAATAACTATCTATGATATATTCTTATCCATTTTTTCCGCTTATGCTGGCATTTTTGAGCAGTAAAGATAACACCTTATATATTATATCTAGATCTATGAAAATTCGTATAAAATGTAAAAATACCTTTTTGCTTCCCCTTTTCCGACATGGATGGGTCATTCTTCTTTTTTCGAAGCAGTTCCTACCCGTACATCTACAGCTGCCCCGCTGTCAAGAGACAGGATCTCTGCAGGGGATAAGAGCAACTGCCCTGTTGCAAGCAACCTGTCTGCTTTATCTGTAATAAGTACTTCTTCTCCTGCACGGAGTTCAGGATCAATCTCAATTACATGCTTTGCAAAAGCTGTTTTGCCTGCCTCCACAAAAGGAACAGCATCTTCCGAAACAACTACCCTGAGCCTTTTCCCGGGAAGAAGCCTGTGGACTATGGAAGCTCCTTCAATACTGAGCGTGAAAAAACCATCCTTTGCTCTGGCTGTTGCAATTCTATTACCTGAGTGAAAGACCTGGCGTACTCTTTTTGTCCTTGATAACTGGAACGTTGATCCGTCAGGGAAAAGCTCTTTTCCTGTACCTTTTCCGAACTGGTAATCCGCAATCATACGGACCCTCGAAAGTCTTTCTACATTGCAGTTCATGAGGGTAAATAATATATGCAGACCTTAAAGCCGTTCCGGTCACCCATACTTCCAAAAATAAACTTCCGGGAGATCATTAAATTTATATTTTCCATATGAAATAATAAATTATTTATATTTTGTATATTTTAACCAGTAACTGTCTGGAAGTACAAATTTCGTACTGATGTAAATAATAAGTAATTCTTGAATGTAAATAATAAGTAATTCTTGAATGTAAATAATAAATAATTAATTGCCTGATTTGAAAGAGGGCTATAAATATAACTCTCAGGGACCCTCAGGTGCTGAAATCCTGCAAACGGAATCTCTTCAGCACCAACCACATTTTAAAAACGAAAACCCGAGGATTTTGTTGATTCGAAAAAACGTTTCTTTAGATGAAGCTCACCTCCTAAAACTCCAGCCTCTGCTGGAAAAACATGGAGGAAATTTAAGCGCAGCTATACGTGAAGTCATTGACCTGTCCAGTCCTGGCCCTGAAAACTATGGAACTCCAGATGAGATCGCTGAAAACCTGAGAAAAAGGGAAAGTTTCCCTGGGATAAGGGAACAGCTTATTCAGAGCGGCGAATGTGTAATGATGAGCCAGAAGACTATGAAATGGCTTGTGAAAAGCAGTGTCGGCAAACTTATGGATGAGGATGTTGTCCACGAACTGCTTAATCCTTACCTCCTTACTACAGTTCCCGAGTTAAAGGAATTCCTTAACTGCGGCAGTAAAAGCATGGGCTGGAAAATAGAAGTCTCGTGTTCCTTCAAGGAAGAAGTCGAACCCGAATCCTTCACCATGGATTTCATCGGCGGAGATCGGGACTTCCGTGAGTTTCTTGTGGGGATAGTCTGCATCTTCCTTGCGCGCTGGATGAATTTTGACGTTGAGGCTGTACACCGGAAGTCCAATTCAATTACCATATACCTGAAAAGTTTTTTTCGGCATGACCTGCAGGAAAAAGCTCCCGGCGTGAGGAAACACTTCGGTTCCAAAGATCTCCTGTATAGGGAAATTGAACGAAAACCTGATTTCTGGGTAACGCTTGCGGATCTTTACAAAAAATTCAATTATCAGAGGGTAAACCTGGATAAGAACTTTTTTGAAGCCCTGGTAGCAGGAAATCTTCCGGATATAACAAAATATTTTGAGATTAAAGCCGACCGTCCACTCCGTGAGATTCCTCTTTCGGAACTGCTCCCTCTCTTTAAATACCTTGTAGTTGCCTCCCAGCTAGTGGATGACGTGGAAATATGTGCTGAGAAAGGAAAAGAGAATATAAAAATCCGGCATAATTATTTTGAAGAGAGCGTGGTTTTAACACTGATTCAGCTGTTTTCCAATGTATTTAATTCCGGCTGGCACAACTTCAGTGTGAGTTACGTATCCAAACTCATTATGTTTGATTTCACTCTTCCTGATACTTCAAAACGAGATGTTGTGGAAGGTTCCCAAGTTATGGATTCTTAATATAAAATAACAACTTTTATATATATATGCACGGCTCTTGTAAACTTGCTTGTAGTCTTTAAGCTCATAGTGTACCGGCACTGCCAGGTTGTTTGTTGAAAAGCACTCTTTATAAAGCAGGGATGACCTTTGATTCGCAAAAACGTTTCTATGGAAGATGAATACCTCCAGAAACTACAGCCCTTTCTGGACAAAAACAACGGGAACCTGAGTGCTGCAATCAGGGATGCAATAGAGCTTGCAGATGCTGCCCTTCAGGGACACGGGTCAGTAGAAAACGCCCTGGAATATTTTACACAGGGTTCAACAAAGTATCCTGAAATTCGCAACAGTCTGATCGAGAGCGGAGAGTGCATATTGATTAGCCAGCTTTCATTCAGGTGGTTTATTGAAAATACCGATGGGATATTGATAGATGATGAACTTGTAAGTGAATTTCTCAATCCGTATCAGATAAAAAATGTTTCTGACCTCCTGGAGTATCTCAATGCACGTAGCCGGAATATGGGATGGGAAATTGAAGTTTCCCTCAACACCTGGGAGGAGGATAAAACCGAGGTAATAGTGCTTGAAAACGGGGATCCCAGTTTAAGAGCTTTTATTGCTGAGGTAATCTCTATTTTTCTGGGTCGTTATCTGAGCATGGATGTTTCTTTTGTCCATAGGAAATCTAATTCTATCAGAATTTTTCTCAAAGCATACAGGTCTGACATGGAGGTTCCTCCGGGGATCAGAAAGAACTTCGGAACTCTTGACTATACTCTTAAAGAAATTAGAAGCAAGCCGGAATTCTGGACCTCCTTGGTGGAAAGATACAGGTTGCAGAGGTATCAGCGGATAAATCTTAACAAGGACGTCTTTGAAATCTTTCTTTCCGGGGAGATTCCTGATGTGATAAGCTTTTTTGAGGTATCTGCAGGCAAACCTATTCAGGAAATTCCGCTTTACGAACTGTTTGCCATTTTCAAAAAATTAATTTCTGTTACCAATCTTGCAAATGATGTTGAAAGGACAGTTGATAGAGGAAAAATAATTATAAAAATTCGACATCAATTTTTCGAAGAAATTGCTATTGCGAAACTTGTAAAGCTATTTTCAAATATATTCCAGACAGCAGGTTATATTATTGATGTCAGGACCGTATCAAATCTTATTATTATCGAGTTCGCAGACACCTGTTATGTCTATCCTTCCCGTAGCTGCAAATATTGAAATTTCTCTTCCTTCTGATTTCTCTTACAGACTAAATAATTTGGCTCATTTGTTCGCGTAAACGGAACTTTTAGTCTGTTGTTATTTTTGTTATTTTTATTTCGTATGTAACTGTTTTCTTGTCTTTTTCTTCTTGAACTCTTCCTCTACATATATATATTTTCGGTTCTTTCTTCTAGCAAAAAAATTAATAAGTAGAAGCTACAATCTAATACTGATTCATAAAAATGGAAAAGTACGGGGGATGAGAAAAGTCCCAATTTCCTGTGCTTCCAAAAAGGGAAAAGAGGAAGTCCGCTTGATAGTCCGCAAAAACATCTCGATTGATCAATGCTATATAGACAAATTAAAGCCCTTTCTGGACAAAAACAATGGAAACTTAAGTGCAGCGATAAGGGATTCTATTGAAATCGCCTCTCAGGCTCTTGATACAAATAAGAATGAGAAGGGAGAAAAAGACTCAAGTAATGCTTCAAAGAATGCCGAATCACGTAATAAAATGGTTGAGGAAGAAGAATTTTTGCTTATCCATCATACCATGCTTGAGTGGTTTATTAAGAAAACCTCAGGCCTGCTTATTGAAGAATCGACTGTATATGAGTTAATAAACCCATATACTATTAAAAAAATTCCTGATTTTGTTAGTTACGTAAACGCACTAAATGATAAAATGGGCTGGAGAATTAAAGTTGACGCTGAATGCACTGGAAGCCCGGAACCGGAAACTGTAATCCTGACCCTTTCAAACGGCAACCCCTGTTTCAGGGGAGTAATTGCCCAGAGCCTTGCTCTCTATCTGGCAAAGCAGATGAAACTGGACTTACAGGGACTTTTCAACAGGTCCAATGTAACTAAAATCTATTTTAGGCGGGTCGAGTTCCTTAATTATGAAAAAGTCCCGAAAGGGTTTGAAGAACATTTCGGGTCAATGGAAGGTACTTTCCGGGAGGTTCAGAGACGGCCGGAGCTCTGGAAAAATCTTATCAAGATCTACAGGCAGCAGAACTACCAGCGGCTCAACATGAACAAAAAAGTTTTTGAAGCATTTGTCTCAGGAAATCTTCCTTCAGTTGACGACATGGCAAGAGAATTCGAATTGCTTGCAGGCAAACCGCCGGAGACTTTCACCCTTGCAGAGCACATAATGATTTTTAAAGAACTTTACCTTACTGACAGTATAGGAAGCGATATTGAGGTCTGTACTGAGAAAGGCAATGAATATGTTAAATTGATTCACGATTACTCTGATAGAAAAGTTTGTGAACGCTTCATACGGTACTACTCAAATATTTTCGCCTCTATTGGTTATCTTTTTACAGTCACTTCAAGCCCCCACATGATTGTTTTCGAATTCGGTAAAAACATGGACCTCAGCCACATCTCCGAATCCGGACTTGTGGATGCGGAGGCTGAGCCATCCTTTACACCATGAATTTTTTACCCAGATGGATAAATTCATATGCGGGAGTTTCCTATCACTTTTCATGAGTGACGTAATTCTACTCTGGGACAGCCCTCTTCTTTTTGAAAAACTGTTTATTGAATATGGGCTCGAGTGCAGTAGGGCACTTTCAACGTCCCTGGGTACTCCTTATCTGCCTGCATGTAAAATTCTTATTTTGCCTACCGGATTTGCAAATAAGCAGTATACGAAAACAGGTGTTGGGCTTGAACGCGGCAAACGTTCCCTTGATAGATTTGTGGCAAAAGGTGGAACCCTGCTTGTCTTCAGTCCTCTTGTCCCCGAATACGAGTATGAATGGCTGCCTTTCTCCCTGAAGTACGTAATGGAAGAAAACTCCTGCACACCTCATCCCGTGGGCGAACATGAAGCTCAGAAACTTATCGAAAACATTATTCCTCCTGCAGGATGTGATGGCTATTTCTCAGAAACCGATGCTGAAATTGTTCTTGAGGATGACAAAGGCAGGCCCGTTATGGTTGCAAAAGAAATCGGAGAAGGCATTATTGTTGCAACCACAATCCACGAATTGCCTGCAGCCGGGTTCTTTGAGTGCAGGGCTTCATGTACGAAAAAAGTAAAACCTTGAAAAGTAAAACCTTGAAAAGTAAAACCTTGAAAAGTAAAACCTTGAAAAGTGAAGGTCTGAAAAGTGAAACTTAGACCAAAAGCTTCGCTCTGTATTATATAACCTTAAATAAAAGGTGACCTGGTACTAAAATGTAATCTGAAACTAAGAAATGCAGGAAAATCAGCGTAAAAATAACTTGATAATAAACATAAAAGAAGCTTTAAAGGGAAAACAAACAGCTACAGATAATAGTTCTTTTGTCAACCTTTATTTTATCTTCTTTACATTTTTATCCTTTTTGTACTGCTCCCTAAGTTTCTTGATTTCCTCTGCTTCATTTTTCATCCTGATTACAAAGAGACCGAAGCAGGGCTTTATGTATTGAAATATTATGTCATTTCCTGAAAAACCAACAGGAATAGCTGTACCCAGAAGGAAAATACCTTTTATATCGTACCCTCCGGGTACCAGGTACATATCCTCTGAATGCTCCTTAACAACGCTTTCACACTCTTTGGGGGTTGCATTTTTCAGGAGGATCTCATAGTTAAAGTCGCTTAAACATACCATTTTTGTACCTTTTATGATTTTTTCTTTTAGATCAGGCCAGAAAGATTCTGGTGGCTATCGCTGCCTCAAATGATTGCTAATTAAATCTCTACAAATTAAAATTACGGGGGGATGATATATAGAGATAGTCTATTCTGAAAAAAGTAAAAGAGGGCTCTGTAGAAATCAGAGGGCTCTGTAGGCAGAGAGCTCTATAGGAATCCTTAATTTAATCCAAATTATTTCTGCAACCTTTTTGCGTGTGGGAAGATTGAACCGTTTTAAGACCGATCTCAACAAGTTTAATACATAAACTGGTGTAACATGTAATGGTTAATCAGACCTTAGGGGATTGAAACACGGACCTGTGAGGAACATGTTGAATTAAAAAGTTGTCCCGATTTCAAGGATTTCCGCCCAAATATCAATTGCAAAGGTTAAAATTCAGGGTTAGCCATATCCCATTCTTATAGATAAAATACATCATAAGAGACATCAGATATAATACATCAGATAAAATACATGAGAGATGAAATGTTATGACCGGCGCAAAAGTACTCCTCATGATGGGATGTCCGGAGGTCCCAATTCAAACCAGCATTGCTCTGTATCTTTCCCATAAGCTGACTAAATTGGGATTCGATGTAACCGTTGCCGGGACAGGTGCAGCAACCCAGCTTTTGAAGGTCTCTGATTCCGACGGCTATTATGCAAAAAAGCTGGCGAGTCTCGATAATACCCTGGAGGATATTATGGAGAAAAGAACGGATTTCGACATCTGTTTCGCCTTTATGCATAACGATGCTGGAATGACCTATGCTGCGACTATGAGCGCCATTTCTCAGTCCAGGCTGTACTCCATAGTCTTTGGCAGGAACGCCGAGGCTCTGGCCGAAACCATCGAGTTCGATTGTGAAAAGATCGTCTCAAAGGATGTTCACAACCCCGTTCGTCTCAAGAACAAGCTGGACAAAGTGATGGAGGAGATAGTCAAATGAGCTGTATTGAGCAGATGAAGTACGAGATCCTCCTGGATAGGACAACTTACAAGGATGCCAGAGAGTACATTGTGAATAACTCGGACGAGATTTACTATGTATCCCCCGGCTACAAGATCTTCAAGGACTACCACATTATAGGAGTACCTCCCATTGCTCTGGGGGCTAAAGGCAACGCTCTGATCTTCACCTACACAAAGCCCTGCTATGGAACTTTTGTCCTGACCGTAGACAACGAGGACAGCACAAAGGAAATAGGTCGGCTCAGGGAGACTGAGACGGAAAAGGTAAAGACCTCTTTGAAGAAGGGCAAGCCTCCTGAGAGTCCGAAGGTACCCTCTGGCAGTTACCTGGATATGTGGAAAAAATGAATTCTAAGAAGTAAATGAATTACAAGTGGTTACCCTGATCAAGATCACAGAAAAAGATTACCACAGAAAAAGATTACCACAGAAAAGGGATTTCAATATAGGGGAAGAGAGTTTTACCTCATTTTCCTCTAAATTGACATCAAAATCGGGTTTTACACTTATTATTCTTGTTCTATTATCAGGTCTTTGACCCTGATCCCGCTTTCCACGATTTTTCCTACGATTTTTCCGCCGGTAATCTCTGCAGCTTTTGCGGCATCTTTTTCCGGAAGGATGATCAAAAAGCCCATTCCCATATTGAAGGTCCTGTACATCTCAAGATCTTCAACTCCGCCTTCTTTCTGCAGGAGTTTGAAAATCTCCTGGGGCTCCAGAGGGTCATAAAAGTCAAAGCCTAGCTTTGTTACCCTTCTAAGTTTCAAAAGCCCGCTGCCTGTTATATGGGCAAACCCGTGTACTTCACATGCTTTAAGGACATCAAGGACTTCGATATAGATCCTGGTGGGTTCCAGGAGGTCATCTCCTATGGTCTTTGAACTGTCATAGGGGCAGGGGTCATGGTAAGAGTATCCGGATTCTTCTATGATCTTTCTCACCAGAGTGTAACCGTTACTGTGGACCCCGGTACTCGGAATACCGACAATTACGTCCCCTACCTGGACCTTTCCTCCTTCAATAACATCCTCTTTTTTGACAAACCCAAGGCAGGTGCCTGCGAGGTCAAAACCTTTGATGATATCAGGCAGGGTTGCGGTTTCCCCGCCTATAATAGACATCCTGGATATTTCAGCTCCTTTCAGCAGCCCTTCTCCTATCTGTGCTGCAAAGCCCTCTTCATGCTTTTCCAGGGCCAGGTAGTCCACAAAGGCTACAGGTTCAGCCCCTATTGCAAGGAGGTCGTTAACGTTCATTGCGATGCAGTCTATTCCAACGGTGTTCCAGCGCTGCATCTCGTTTGCAATAAGGACTTTTGAGCCAACCCCGTCCGTTGTCATGGCAAGGGCATACTCCCCGAAGTCCAGGAGCCCTGCATAGTGACCTATCCCTGTAAGGGGGGCTCCAATTCCTTTTCGAACATAACTCAGTTTGTCGATCAGGGTTTTGACGGTTTTTTCTTCTTCTGTGATATCCACGCCCGAATCCGCGTATGTTAGGTGCTTTTCGCTCACTCTCTTACCCTTCCTGCCTGCTTCATAGCTGTTTTTCAATTCCATTTCCATTGTAGAGTTTGAATTCGTCATGCAGGGTTTTGACTGCGGCAAATGCCTCATCTTCCCTTACCACGAAAGAGATGTTGTACTGGGAAGATCCCTGGCTGATCATAATAATATTAATCATTGAATTTCCAAGTGCCCCGAATACCCTTTTTGCCACTCCGGGAGTTCCTGCCATACCTGCACCCACAACCGCGACCACACATACATTTTTATCCGAAGTTATTTCCTTTACGATTTCACGGTTGAACTCGGCATGGAGGGCATTTAATGCAGTCTCTACATGTGACTCACTGACCACAAAAGAGAGATTCGACTCGGAAGATCCCTGGCTGATCATAACGATGTTTACTCCTGCCCTTGCAAGTGCGGTAAAGAGCCTTGCCACAGTCCCGACTGTCCCTGCCATTTCGGCACCTGAAATGTTAATAAGGGCTACGTTTTTGATCAGGCTTACTGCTTTTACCACGTGCTTGCACTGGAATTTCTCTGCCACCACAAGTGTACCCGGGAACTCCGGGTCAAAGGTGTTCTTGACACGCACAGGAATATGTTCGCGCATTGCAGGTTCAATGGTACGCGGGTGCAGCACGTTTGCTCCAAAGTAAGAGAGCTCCATGGCTTCTGCATAGGAGATCTGCGGGATGGTCTTTGCTTCGGAGACGATTCTCGGGTCCGTTGTCATGATCCCGTTAACTTCTTTCCAGAGCCAGATCTCGTCGGCTTTCAGGGCTGCACCAAGGATGGAAGCCGAGAAATCAGATCCGCTTCTGCCAAGGGTGGTGATTATCCCTTCTTCATTTTCCCCTATAAAGCCTGTGACCACAAGGACATGGGACTCAAGCCTGCACCCTAGCCTCTTTGGTACAAGCTCGTATGTCTTTTCCAGAGGGCGGGCATTTCCGTAATCCGAGGTAGTTACAATCCCTGCTTCTCCTCCGGTGTATTCGATTGATGAGATTCCAAGGGAGCGGACAGCACCTGAAACGATCGGAGCTGCCAGACGCTCCCCATAGGAGGAGATATAGTCGATTGACCTGTTGGTAAGTTCGCCCAGATAGCAGATCCCGATCAGGGCTTTTTCGAGCTCTTCAATCCGGAGGTCAAGGGTCTGGAGGACTTCTTTTGCGACATTGGGGTCGTCAATGGCATCCCTCACGGCTTCGTGGTGTTTGTTTGTAAGCTCTGTTCTAAACTCTTTTACAAGTGAAACCTTACCTTTTGTTGAGGCAAGGCGAGCATTTTCCAGAAGCCTATCGGTTACTCCACTGAGTGCCGAGGTTACCACCACGATCTGGTTGCCCTCCTCATAGTATCTTTTAAGGAGCTGGGCAACGTGACGGATCTTTTTTCCGTCTCCAACGGAAGTTCCTCCAAATTTCATTATAATTTTCATGATCGGATCACGTTTTGGCATTAAGTCGGATATTCCGAAATCTTTCTTTTTTCTTATATGTGATTCTTAGCAATTTTGATGTTAATTAATTTTGACCATCCTGATCAGTATTCAGCTAATCTGACATTAGCATTAATTATAATCTGACATTAGCACTAATTATATACTTTGAGAAACTCTGAAATAAATCCTGTTACGCTTACAGGTCGCTTCTTCATATATAATCCTGCCTGTAAAGAACAGCATGCTCCGGCTCTCCTGCTGCTTAATATCTTTTACGCTGAGAACCTGTCGTGTATAGGATATGGATACTATATTATAATGTTTGTGTAAATGGGTATAAGAATTGAAGCGTTAGGAACGGCAGAAAAAGCTTGCTGGCAGATGCCAGAAAAATACCTTAGCAGGTATTCGGTAGAAAGTGATATATTTTATCTGTAAGATGAAAGGGTAAAGCAGTTGGAAAAAGGTGACGCAATGAAATATGCCATACTTATAGGAGACGGAATGGCGGATTACCCGATAGAGAAACTGGGTGGCAGGACTATTCTACAGTCAGCTCGAACACCTGCGATGGATTCCATTGCCGCGCGCGGGAAAACCGGACTTGCACAGACCGTACCCGATGGTTTTCCTCCCGGAAGCGACGTTGCAAATATGTCAATTCTCGGGTACGATCCGGCAGTCTATTACTCAGGAAGGGCTCCTCTGGAAGCTGCGAGCATGGGAGTGGCTCTTGCAGCTGATGATGTGGCTTTCAGGTGCAATCTTATTACCATAGAAAATGGGACTATAAAAGACTACAGTGCAGGGCATATAAGCAGTGATGAAGCAAAGATCCTGATCGATACACTTGATTCCGAACTCAGGACCGATAAAGTCAGGTTCTATCCGGGCATAAGTTACAGGCACCTTATTGTTGCCGGGAATAACCTGGGAGCAGAAACGGAATGTACGCCTCCGCATGATATCACAGGAGAAAGAAAGGATAGTTATCTTCCCAGAGGAAAAGACGGAGATTTTTTTTCAGGACTGATTGAGGCATCTACGGTTGTTCTGGAACTGCACCCTGTTAACCTGAAAAGAGCACAGGAAGGAAAAAATCCGGCAAATTCCATCTGGGTCTGGGGACAGGGACATGCTCCAAAATTCAAATCTTTTCAGGAACTTTACGGGAAAAAAGGAGCTATTATTTCAGCAGTGGATTTGCTCAAGGGCATTGGAATCTATGCAGGGCTGGATGTAATTGAAGTTCCTGGGGCAACCGGTTATCTGGATACCAATTATGAAGGAAAAGCCAGTGCAGCTATTGAAGCCCTGAAAAACAGGGATCTCGTCTTCGTTCACGTTGAAGCTCCAGACGAGGCAGGGCATGAAGGAAACATTGATAAAAAACTACAGGCAATTGAAGACTTTGATAGCCGGATAGTTGGTCCTATTCTCAAACATGCCGAAGCTTCAGATGAACCGTTTACGATTCTCGTACTGCCCGACCATCCGACTCCAGTCTCAATAAAGACCCATACCAGGGACCCTATCCCGTTTGCGGTTTACACAACTGATAAAGCTGATCCGGATGGGGTGGAAACCTTTGATGAGGAATCGGTCAAAAATGGTTCAATGGGTCTGGTAAAAGCTTCAGACCTGATAAAAATGCTTGTAAAAGGTTAAAAACCCTTTATTCAGGTTCTTTGTAATATTTGTTACTGGTTTTCAGACCTGAATTCTTTCAATTTCTCTGGAAATTCCGCTTAACTCGGGGTTTTCGGAGATTTTTTCTTGATTTTTTCTATTATTTTTTATTCAATCTTATTTAATTTCATTTTATTCCATTTAATTTTATTTTTCAGTTTCTTCTTTTTCCATACATTTTGGTGAAATTATCTAAGAAAACGTATATATCCTTTCTCAATATATTCAAAATAGCACTACATATCTGCATCATTTTTTTACTCAAGGGGGAATATAAGATGAAATGGCCTGCTAAAAGATCATTTTCAGGACCCGCCCGCTGGGATCCTTTTGAAGAGATCAGAAGGACACAGGAGCGTCTGAACCAGCTGTTTGAAGACTTCATGCCAATGGAAGAATGGGGGGGCGGAAAAGTATACACTCCAGCCATTGACATAAAGGAGGAAGAAGACAAACTCCTGGTCACCACAGACCTGCCAGGGATTAATAAAGAAGACGTTGAGGTTAATCTCAAAGAAGATATGCTTGAGATCAGCGCAAAATCCGGCAGGGAAAAGGAATCCGAAGAAGAAGGATACCTGCGCAGGGAAAGAGCATATACGCAATTTTACCGTGCTGTCCGCCTGCCTGCCAATGTCAAAGAGGAAGGCTCTACTGCAAAAATGGAAAACGGTGTCCTGACAATTTCGCTTCCAAAAGCGAAAATTGAAGAGCCGAAAAAGAAGATCGAAATTGAGTGACCATTCCGAAAAAGGAAGGTAAACTCTACTATAAGACAAAATAAGAGACAAATTCAGAGGGACTGCGAAAAAACACGCAGCCTTTTACTTTTGTTTCTTTATGGTTGTTCCGCCTGTTATTTTTTATATTTTTTCCAGTTGATTTCTTCTGGTTTTACTTTTCTTATTTTTTGTCTTTTTTCAGGATTTTTTTTCATTGAGGTTCAGGCATAGTGCGGAAAGATGTATTTTATTTCCCTGGGTTTTTCTCCTTCTTCTCCCTCATCTTCATCCGGAAACTCCTTACTCTTCCTGGCTTCGGCTATTGCAACCTCCGGGTGTTTTTTTAAGAATTCTCTTGAATAAGCAGTGGTTTCCTTCGCTGACGATTGGAAGATTGCATCGATCTCTTCTCTGCTGAACTGCCCGTGGTAAAGGAGAAGTTGAGTTATCTTTTCACGGGTTGCCTGAGGCTCGTTTTCATAGTCCAGGGAATAGTGCAGTTTACTTACAATAATTCTCAAGGCTCGAGGTTTGCCCTGATGACTTTCTTTAAAATCAAAAGGGGTTTTTTCTTTGATTTTCTGTATGATTTCATTCAGGTCGTACTGGCTCATACTTAACACCCCTTAAGAAATTGGTTTGCAAGCTAGATATAAATTATCAATTTGCCTTGAAAGTGGGTGATATTTAAGCAGGATAAGATTGAAAATCGATTAATACAAGCAAAAGAATCGAAAGATAAGGCAATCCGAAAATCAAAATAAACCGAAAATCAAAATAAACCGAAAATCAAAATAAACCGAAAATCAAAATAAACCGGAAAACAAAGTGAAAAGTGCGGCATCAGGAAATTGTTCTCATCATCTTTTGCTCAGCTGGGGTAACTCTCATCATCGCCGCAAAACTCTGTATATCGGTGGTCTTATTTATGGTTACTGCCTTTACTGCTGTAAATTATTCGTTTACAGGATTGTTTCCATAATTCTGTGAAATCAACCTGACTTAAAGAACTCAGATTTTATCATTCTAACAGACCCGATATTACAAATCCTATTCAAAATTTTATTAAAAATCTTATTACTCCATATCTTATCATTTTAAAATCTTGAGGAAGCCTCTTGAAATTTGAAGCCATTGCTGTAGAAAATATTCCCCTTATACAGAAAGGGGACGACCTGCCCTCTCTTATCTGTGAGAGGATTGAACTTCAGGACAGAGACATTGTTATTATTGCCTCAACCATTGTTGCAAAAGCCGAAGGGGAAATCTTCAGGCTCGAAGATATCACCCCCGGAGAACAGGCTCTTGAGGTCGCAGCCCGGACAGGGAAAGATGCACGTTTCATTCAGGCTGTTCTTGCCAGGAGCAAGGAAGTCTTTGTTGAGGCGCCTTTTATGCTTGTGACAACCCTTGCAGGGCATACCTGTGTAAATGCAGGAGTCGATGAGTCCAATATTGAACACGGATTTTTGCTCTACCCTCCTGAAAATCCGGATGCCAGTGCCTTAAAACTCGGAGAAAAGCTTGAAAGGCTTAGCGGAAAAGAGATAAGTGTCATTATTACGGACACAAACGGAAGAGCTTTCAAGATCGGACAGACCGGAGTTGCTATAGGGATTCACAAAATAAAACCCATCAAACGCTGGATAGGAGAAAAGGATCTGTTCGGCAAAATCCTGGAGATTACAGAAGAAGCAGTTGCTGATGAGCTTGCAGGTGCTGCCAACCTTTTGATGGGAGAAGGGGCAGGTGGGATTCCTGTTGTAATCATTCGTGGGCTTGATTATTACTGCGAAGGGAATACGTCTATAAACGAGACATACCGCCCTGAAGATATGGATATTATCAAAAATGGGCTTCGTTGCCTGCAGAAAAAGAATTGAATTAAAAAAGATATGAGTTTCAGAGCTCCAGGTATTGGTTTAAAATATATCTGAAACTTCTATTTTTAAGAATTTTACGAATATAGGATGGTTTAGTTCCTTCGTGACGGCTGTATCCCGCCATTGAAATTATAGGGATTAGCCTTCAACGCTCCTAATAAATAGCTTACCCAAACTTAAAGTGGGTCTTAAGTAGGCCTTAATAGTATTAAGAGCGGATCATGGTTAGAATCATTTTGAACCTTTCCATGGCATGGAGTGCGTGGGAGTCATTGGCAGGCATTATGATCATGTCCCCAGTCTCCAGAACATTTTTATTACCCGAAATAGTGATTTCTGCCTTCCCATCTATTACCTGAACCATGGCATCGAAGGGGGCAGTGTGTTCGCTCAGCCCTTCTCCTTTGTCGAAGGCAAATATGGTCACGGTTCCCGTGCCTTTACGGATAATTTCTCTGCTTACAACAGCTCCTTCCTGGTATTCAATCAAATCTTCTACCTTTAGTGTCCTGGCTTTTAATTCTTCAGACATTATTCCACCTCTGATCCATATTCCATAAATTCATTTGTATCTCTTTATGGATAGCTTCTTCTGCGAGGGTGAGTGCAGGACTTCTGTTAAAATCGTGCAGATTTAATTCTTGCCGAAAATTCCATCTCTCAGCTCAAAAGGTATATATTCCACTTCCACACCCGCGCTCCTGAAGAAAACCAGGGAATCGGTGTCAGGATAAGGTGTTGAATATACTACTCTTTTGATGTTTGAGTTTATGATCATTTTTGCACACAGGATGCAGGGCTGGTGCGTACAGTAAATGGTTCCTCCGGCAATGCTGACCCCATGGATTGCGGCCTGGATAATGGCGTTCTGCTCCGCATGCACTGCCCGGCACTTCTCATGCCGCGTGCCTGAGGGGATCTTTTCAAGGTCCCGGATACACCCCGTCTCAAGGCAGTGCTCCATACCACTTGGAGCTCCGTTATATCCGGTTGAAAGAATGCGCTTATCCCGGACAATTACTGCCCCTACATTGTTCCGGAGGCAGGTTGCCCGTTTGCCTACCACGAAGGCGATTTCAAGGAAATATTCGTCAAGGGAAGGTCTTTCCGTCATTATTTTTAATGAACAGTAACTGGTATATATAGTTGTAACGTTAGAACTTGTACAACTTTTGACAATAAATTTTAAATGATGAATTAACGCTATATAGAGAAATAATTGCTTTTCGAGGAATAATTAATATAATGCATAGTATATAGAACTGAAACGGATCAACTTATTTACACTATATGGAATGTGGAACATTTCTTCCCGGAACCATAGTTCGAAAAGGGCTGATAATTTCAAGTTACCAGGCACGTTCCGGACGATAATTCTGGATGGTTCTGGAATGTAAATCTGGGCACTTCCGTGTTATGAATCTGAACGTTTTCCGGATTGTAGATCCGGAAAAAATAAGCTCGGATAATTTCGAAAAAATAGATGCATTCATCCGGAGTATTTAATTATGGCAACAGGTTTGACCGAATTTTTAGATAATTTCGTGAAAAAGCACGATAATCGCCAGTTGCTGGCAATCCCCCTTGCAGTACTTGCAGTTTCTTTAGTTGTACTGCTGGTTTCCTTTGCAAGCAGCGGGTCGCCGGTAACCCTGGGAATGGAGTTCCAGGGCGGTACCCAGATTTCGGTAGAGACAACCGATTCCCCCGCTATGCTTGAAGAAATGTACTCTTCTTATCCCCTCAAGGATGCCCGGCAGGCCGGAAGCAGGGTTATCATACAGTTCGGGGTTATGGATAATGAAGAACAGCGCCAGCTTGAAGAAGACGTAATGGGCCGCTATTCTAACGTGGAAATCAAACAGATAGGACCCGTTTACGGCCAGGAACTGCAGGTTCAGGCTCTTCAGGCAATTATTATATCCTTTATAGGAATGTCCATTGTGGTTTTCCTTATCTTCCGGAGTGTTATACCTTCTTTTGCAGTGGTGCTCTCTGCCTTTTCGGACATTATAATTGCCGCTGCTTTCATGCGGGTTGCAGGGATCGACCTTTCCCTCGGAACGGTTGCAGCTCTTCTGATGCTCATCGGTTATTCCGTAGACAGTGACATTTTGCTAACAAACAGGGTACTCAAGCGCAGGGGTACTGTGGAAGAAAAGGTTTCAAGGGCGATGCAGACAGGGATTACCATGACCACAACAACCCTTGCAGCCCTTGTGGTTATGTATGTGGTTTCAACTTACATTTACCTGATAATTCCATCATTCACACAGATTACCCTGCTTTCGCAAATCTCAATTGTATTGATAGTGGGGCTTGCTGCAGATATTATGAACACCTGGCTTCTCAACACCGGGGTCCTGCGTTGGTATGTGACGAAACCTGAATTCAGAGGGAGGTATAACAGATGAGCGATAAAAAAAGCCTCTTTAAAAATGTAAGAGTTATCATCTTCATACTTGCCATACTTGCCTCAATCGTGGTTATCCACCCAGGTTATAATTCTGAAGAAGGGGTTACCACTAACCTGAACTACGGGCTTGACCTTGAAGGTGGTTCCTGGCTTCAGATCAAATTGCAGGGAGCTCTCGCCCAGGTAGATGCAGATCCGGGAATGATAGTCAGCCAAATGGTAGAACCTGTCATTGGTGCTCCTATCAAGATCACAGATAGCAATCTGGACGTCGGTGGAGTGAGTTCATCCGAAAGATCCATCAAATTCACAACGTCCGTTCCGGTTAGTGCAACACAACTTGAGCTTCTGAATCTTGGCAGTGTAAGCGTTGATAGGCTGAATCAGGAAACGACCCAGGTAACGCTCACTACCAGTAAAGAAGCCCTCATCCAGGCTTACCTCTCACAAGCTTTTGATGCAGAAGTGCTTCCGATCAGTACCGAAGATGGTATTGTCTATGAAATCCGGACTGAAGCTTCAGAAGAAGAGCTCTCAGCCCTTATGGATAAAGTCGGAGGGACAATCCTCAAGAATAAAGACGGGACCTCGACATATACAGAAGGAGTCAGCACCGACACAAGGGACCTGACCAGAGATATCCTGAATGACAAACTTAACTCGCTTGGCTTGAAAGACATTCCTGTCAGGACTGTCGGAGAAGACTATATCCTCATTGATTTTGCAGGGATCGACCTTGCAACGGCAAAGGATATTGCTGAAAAGCCCGGTAAATTTGAAATCCGCATACAGACTACAGGAAATGAAACCCAGCATGTTCTTTATGGAGATTCCATTGTAAGTGTGGGGATTCCGACTTTCCACGATAACCAGTGGCACACTCCATTTACCCTGAATGAAGACGGAGCCCGGACTCTCCAGAAAGTTGCAATCGAGACCGGGGCTGCTGACAATCCGGAGGCTCACTACCTGAACATGTATCTGGATGAAAACAAGATATACGGAGCTCCCCTCAGTTACTCTGCAGCATCCCGGCTGAAAGAAACTCCCATATATTCCTGGGAGGCTTCCACAGGCACTGATGAGGTAGCCAAGACTGAAGCCGAAACGCTCCAGATTCACCTCCGGGCAGGGGCTCTTCCTGTAAACGTGGTGCTTGTAGGTTCAGGGCACGTTGATGCATCCCTTGGAGAACAGTTCAAAACCGAAGCAGTCATAGCAGGGTTGCTATCCCTGATAGCAGTTGCTGCAGTTGTTTTCCGCAGGTACAGGAGGCCTGAAATCCTGGTGCCAATGGTCGGGACTTCCGTTAGTGAAGTCATTATGATCCTTGGAGTTGCAGCAGCTATCGGCTGGCAGCTTGACCTTGCAGCAATTGCAGGTATAATTGCCGCAATAGGGACAGGCATTGACCACCTTGTGATTATCACAGACGAGGTGCTTTACGAAGGCAAACTTCCACCAACAAAGGTCTTCCTTTCCAGGATCGGAAAAGCTTTCGCAATCATTTTCGGAGCAGCCGCCACAACGATCATTGCCATGTCTC
The DNA here is from genome assembly GCF_000979295.1 of Methanosarcina sp. 1.H.T.1A.1. Classification (NCBI taxonomy): domain Archaea; kingdom Methanobacteriati; phylum Methanobacteriota; class Methanomicrobia; order Methanosarcinales; family Methanosarcinaceae; genus Methanosarcina; species Methanosarcina sp. 1.H.T.1A.1. Next base: position 31,946 of record NZ_JJQY01000024.1, read on the forward strand.
CTCTGGTAGTCATGGGCTTCGGAGCTCTGAAGGGATTTGCCATCACCACTATCATTGGTGTTTTCATTGGTGTGGTTATTGCAAGACCTGTTTACGGTGTGGTTATCAAGGAACTTCTTGAGGCAGATGGAAACGGCACCTCGGAAAGCGAAGGCTTAACTGAGTGAGTGCCTGGGAAAAGATAAAATCCCTGGACAACTGAGTATTCAAAAACTGAAAAGCAAGGTGGATTAATGCAGGATCTCTGGACTCTAAAATACAGGGCAGACACCCTTGAAGGACTGCTCGGAAACGAACATGCTGTAAGAACGCTTTCCGAACTGGCACAGTCAGGGACCCTGCCCCACCTTATTTTTTACGGCCCTGAAAACTCAGGGAAGACAACGGCTTCTCTTGCCCTTGCCAGACAGCTCTATGGGGATACCTGGAAAAACAACTTTGTATATTTCAATGCCTCGGACTTTTTCGATCAGGGAAAACGTTATCTTGTACGGGACAAACGTTTTGTCCGTATTCTGGGTACAGATGATCCGAAAAAAATCTACAAAAGCGTAATAGATATTTTTAAGGAAATTATTAACGAATATGCCGGGATGGCTTCCATTGATGCTGATTACAAGATAATCTATATCGATAATGCAGAATCCCTTAGCTCAGATGCACAGCACGCTCTCAGGCGGATCATGGAAAAATACAGTGCAACCTGCAGGTTTATTCTTTCCACTACAAAACCTTCAAAACTCATTTCTCCCCTCCGCTCAAGGGGTCTTCAGGTCTTTTTTTCCTATGTTCCGGATTTTCTCCTGAAAACTCATCTTGAGAAAATCACCCTTGCTGAAAAACTGGAACTTTCCAGCGGCGCACTTGAAGCTATCCTTTATCTAGCTAAAGGAAACGTTGCAAGAGCTGTCCAGACTCTCCAGCTTGCTGCCCTCAGGGTAGAGGATGCTGAAATTACAGAAGAAATCGTGTTTGAAGCTACTATGAAAGGCAGGGATGAAACCGTAGATGAACTGCTTGATGCGGCTCTTGCAGGGGACTTTTCCAGAGGGCGCCAGCTCATAGATGAAATAATTATTGAAAAAGGTCTCTCGGGGACCGATATCCTTGAAGGGCTGACCGAAGCTCTTATAGACTCAGGAGAAAACGATGCGGATATTGCTCGCCTTATTGTTAAAATCTCAGAAACCGATGCCAGACTTACAGGTGCTAGCAGTGAGAGAATCCAGCTCGAAAAACTAATTTCTACATTCTCCTGATTTATTTTATAAATCAAACCTTTTGTCTTATTTCTTTTGAATTTGTTTCAAATGTGAAACATGCTCTTTTATATCTTTCCCTCCATTTAATCTTCTTCCCAATATGCTATATAAATGATTCCGTCGCATGTTCTATCAAAATGCCAAACTATATATACTATATTCCTTTAATTGAAATAGGATCAGCAAATTATATATAGGATCAGTTTTTATCTTTTATTGTAAATGGGCCAGAAGCCCATGCTTCTCAGGAGTTTAGGGGTTCGAGTATACCTTCTAAACGAGGTACAGACCTGATATTTCAGGATACATCTGCATGGTGTGCCTGTACTCTCTATAGAGGGTTCTGAGCCGGTACTCCCTCGAGCAGAAGCCAGATTCGGGTACTTCTGGTATAAATCCACAAAAATCCCTCCATTGCTCCCTGAATAACCCCTCTTTTCAGGGAGATCATGCTCATGCGGCAGAATTGAACTACAGTTGCTTTATAACATGAAATATTCTGCCTGATTTAAAAAAAGTATTGTCTGCCTGATTTCACTTTCAGGCAGACTTCTTATTAAATCTTTTTTGCAATCTCATTTTGTATTTTCAGTCTCTTTCAGTACTTGTAATGCTTTACCGAGTGATAGAGAATCACAACAAAGAAAGCAATTATTACCAGCAAGAAACTGAAGAAGCCTACAGGGTCCCAGACAAAGCCTATCCCTGCTCCGCCTTCCCCCCAGGAAACAAGTACCGCTCCCTGGAGCACCGTGGGGATAACCACGCAGGCGAAGGCCAGGACAAAGATAAATACGATGTCAAAAACCTCTGCAACTAAGCTTTTTTCTGCCATTTTTTCTGCCTCCTCAATCGTAGTACCTGAACTCGAACATGTGGTTCTTTATCGATTTACGTACACTCAGGCAGCCGATTGCCTCGATGGCAACCATCAGGCCTATGAAGATCACATAGAGGTAGAAAAAGTTTCCAGCAATCTCCCAGGTTTCGGAAAGAATCCTGTAAAGGACAAATCCTTCCACACCTACCAGCAGGGCAAGCATGCCCATGATAAGGGCGGTGTCTCCGTTCAGTTTGCTGTGGTATTTGCTTTCCAGAGCCGTGTTATTCTTCTCCAACACCAACCACCTCCTTTCCTATCCTCGCAATTTCCGAGCCTTTTGGTGCGGGCCAGCCCATTTCAGTCCAGTTGTTTTCTATGTTTGAATTCTTGTGTCTGTGGCTGAAATAGAAGTACGCAATACCGTAGAACACAAAGGCGAAGATCAGGTTATACTTGTAGCCCCAGAACAGCGTTGAAAGAATCGTAATCGCGATTGCGATTGCAAAGTAGGCGATATACGGCTGAAGAGGACCCACAAAGGGGCGCACTTTGCTTGTTGTTTCCGGGAAGAGGTTCCTGAAGCGGATCAGGGAGAAGGGGATCAGGACATAACAGAGCAGTCCCGAGATAATGGAGAAGGTAATAACCTGGTCCAGGAATCCGCTAAAGGCAAATCCGATTGCAACAGGCATTGTGAAGATCACAGCCCTGTAAGGAGTGTTGTACCTTGGGTGTACTGCCGAGAACCAGGAAGATACATAGTGGTCCCTGGAAAGTGCAAACCAGGAGCGTGATGAGTCACAAACGCAGCCGTTGGCACTGGCAATACATGTCAGGAATGTCCCAAGTCCCAGGGCAGCAATGAAGAGAAACACACCGCTGTTCTGGGCTGCTTCAAAGAGCGGATACACGGAAACGCCCAGCATATCCGTAGGAATCAGCACTGAACAGAGGTAGAGAGTCATTGCTGCTCCTATGAGCAGGGTGATCATTCCGGCCTGTTGTCCCAGAGGCACTGCCCTTGAAGGGTGCTTGCACTCTTCGGCACACATTGCTGCTCCTTCTATTCCCAGGTAGAACCACGGCCCGAATTGCAGAGCTGCAAAGAGGCCTATCATGCCGTTTGGCAAAGCCCCCTGGAAAAGGTATTCGGGGTGGATGTCTACTGCACCAAAAGCGGTTGCAAAGAAGAAGATCACTATTGCAATGAAAGCGATCATGGTCAGGAAGAAGTTAAGGGTTAGAGCTGCAACGACGCCCCGGTAATTGATGAAGGTCAAAAGTGCAATAACAAGCAGTGTTACAGGGAAAACCTGCAACTCCGGGAAGATGCTCTGTGCGATGAATGCGACTACAATGGCGTCTGCCGCCTCAAGGGCGATATATTCCATGTACACCGCAAGACCTACACTGGCAGCTGCCCCCGGTCCTACAAATAGTCTCGCCCAGTCGTAAGGGCCTCCTGCAAGTTTGGTTGATGATCCGAGTTCACTGGCGCAGAGGGCAATCATGACATACATGGTTCCTGCAACCAGCATGGCAAGCAGGGACCCCAGAACTCCTCCTTTTGCGACGGTGAAGTTCCAGCCCATGTATTCCCCGACCAGCACGATCCCGACTCCGAGGGCCCATACATGGAAAGGCCGCAAAGTCTTGACTAAGCTGCCGGATTCATGGTTTTCAGACATGTTGTCTCAGCCCCTTTTTTTCGAAATCTTGCTGGCGTCCAGCAAAACCCAGCCCATCAATCCAAAAGCCAGGAGATATATCAGTCCATTTATAACAGTCCACATATCCATTTTCATATCCCCCTATGTTTTTTTATACACTGATTTTTTGCATTCGGTCACCTATTCATGAAAATTTTGCCGCATAATTCGTAGTGTATCTTTATAAGGGTTTCGCCTGAATTGTTAAAAAAAATTAGCCAGCGAGAAACTCGCTGGCTTTCTGGATCTTTGAAATAAAATTCAGACTTAGAATACAAGCCCGAGGTCTTCAAGCTGCTTTCTTGCAGAGTTGTATACCTGGACGTATTCTTCTGTTGGAGTAATGGTCTTTACGTCGTAGCATT
>NZ_JJQY01000090.1:0-35713 GCF_000979295.1 Methanosarcina sp. 1.H.T.1A.1
GCCCTACTGTGACGGCAGCCACTGGATGAACAGCCAGCAGAAGCTCGAGTTCAGGAAGAAGTGGGGCCTGGAATGAGTGAGTTCGTTGATTAATAGAGATTCTTAACTTGCGGAAATAGTAATCTCGCATAACAATCAGGCAATCCAGAAGCCAAAATGAAAGCAATCAATGTGCAATTCCGCGATAAAAAATAGAGAATTCGAGGGTAGCCTTCTTTATTTCAATATATCCTCGAACTCCTTCTGGCTCTACAGATGCTGCCAAAGTCTCATCAGCCTGCAGCAAGTTTTCGATTGCACGTTTCTGAATAGCTGGAATGGTGACATGCCTCACGTTGGCCACATGCCTCACGTTGGCCACATGTTTGCCAATCAGATTTTCCTGCCCTGTTTTATCAAGTGACCGATACCTTTCTCCAGCCTGAGCAAAGTCGTTTGTTTTAAAGATCTTCAGGCACTTGAAGACATTTATACTCGGTCAAGCGAGGTCGAAGCGATCAAGGTTCATTACCCTGGTCCAGGCCGCCACGAAGTCCTGGACAAACTTCTCCTGCGCGTCCGTACTTCCGTAGACCTCGGCCAGAGCTCGGAGCTGGGAGTTCGAACCGAAGATGAGATCGACACGCGTGCCGGTCCACTTGACTTCGCCTGTCTTGCGATCGCACCCTTCAAACATGTCCCTGGCGTCCGATACCGCCTTCCACTCCGTACACATGTCGAGCAGGTTCACGAAGAAGTCGTTTGTTAGCGCTTCCGGCTTCCGGGTAAAAACGCCGTGCTGAGTCTGTCCGAAGTTGGTGTTTAACACGCGCATACCGCCAACGAGCACCGTCATCTCTGGTGCGGTCAGCGTCAGCAATTGCGCCTTGTCAACCAGCAACGCCTCGGCTGATACAGTGTATTGGCTCTTGAGGTAGTTGCGGAAACCATCCGCAATCGGTTCGAGTAAGGCAAAGGAGTCCACATCGGTCTGCTCCTGCAAGGCATCCATGCGCCCTGGAGAGAAGGGGACCGTCACATCGTGACCAGCATTCTTCGCAGCCTGCTCGATGCCTGCACAACCAGCCAAAACGATCAGGTCAGCAAGCGAGACCTTCTTGCCGCCAGAAGCCGCGCTGTTGAACTCGTTTTGGATACCTTCGAGAGTGTTCAGCACTTTCGCCAGCTCGGCTGGCTGGTTGACTTCCCAATCCTTCTGCGGCGCGAGGCGGATTCGTGCGCCGTTCGCACCGCCGCGCTTGTCGGAGCCACGGAAGGTAGACGCCGACGCCCAGGCAGTCGAAACCAGTTGCGAGACCGACAACCCTGAGGCAAGGACCTTGCCCTTGAGGAAGGCAATGTCCTTCTCATCGATCAACTTGTGATTGACCGCAGGGATGGGGTCTTGCCAGATGAGCTCTTCAGCAGGAACTTCCGGGCCGAGATAGCGGGCGCGCGGACCCATGTCTCGGTGCGTCAGCTTGAACCACGCGCGAGCGAATGCTTCCGCTAATTGATCCGGGTTCTCATAGAAGCGCCTTGAAATCTTTTCGTAGGCAGGGTCGAACCTCAAGGAAAGATCAGTGGTCAGCATGGTTGGCGCGTTACGCCTGGACGGGTCGTGGGCATCAGGAATCGTGCCGGCGCCGGCGCCACCTTTCGGTTGCCACTGATGTGCACCGGCCGGACTCTTCGTCAATTCCCATTCATAGCCGAACAGAATCCTGAAGAAGTTGTTGCTCCACCTCGTTGGCGTGTTGGTCCAGATAACCTCCAGCCCACTGGTGATCGTGTCACCGCCTTTGCCGGTGCCGAAGCTGCTCTTCCAACCGAGGCCTTGCTCCTCGATATTGGCCGCTTCTGGCTCAGGCCCGACATGGGACGCAGGACCGGCACCGTGGGTTTTGCCGAAGGCGTGACCGCCAGCGATGAGCGCAACGGTCTCTTCGTCGTTCATGGACATGCGAGCGAAAATATCGCGGATATCCCTGGCCGCCGCGATCGGATCCGGGTTGCCGTTCGGGCCTTCCGGATTGACGTAGATCAGCCCCATCTGCACGGCAGCGAGCGGATTTTCGAGGTCCCTGTCGCCGGAATAGCGTTTATCACCACCCAGCCACGTTTCCTCAGGGCCCCAATAGACATCCTGATCCGGCGCCCAGACGTCCTCGCGACCGCCTCCGAAACCGAACGTTTTGAAACCCATTGTTTCCAGGGCGACGTTACCCGCAAGAATCATGAGGTCAGCCCAGGAAATCTTCCGGCCATACTTCTGCTTGATCGGCCAGAGCAGGCGACGCGCCTTGTCCAGATTGCAGTTGTCCGGCCAACTGTTGAGCGGCGCAAAGCGCTGCTGACCTCTACCGCCACCACCGCGGCCGTCAAAGGCGCGGTAGGTGCCGGCGCTGTGCCACGCCATGCGAATGAACAAAGGGCCATAGTGACCGAAGTCCGCCGGCCACCAGTCCTGCGAATCGGTCATCAGCACCGCGAGATCTTTCTTCACAGCCACCAGGTCGAGGCTCTTGAACTCTTTCGCGTAGTTGAAGTCCTCGCCCATAGGGTTGGACTTGGAAGAATGCTGGTGCAGGATCTCGAGCTTCAACTGGTTTGGCCACCAGTCGCGGTTCGACATGCCTCTACCGGTTTCTTGTTTGTCTGCTCTGCCCACTTCAGGGTTCTTTCTGTCGTCAGTCATAACGTTACCTACCCCCACCATTGATAAAAATTCAAGACCAAATCTCTAGTATACAATCTCTTAAATCTTGTCTCCTCCTGGAAGAATTGAATGCCAATTGCCAGAGAGATTAATTTCGGTCCGCTTTCCAAATGCTTGAAATTCTTACATGCTGTTTTGCCATGTCCAATTTGTCATCTTTTAAGGTGAGCTTGTTTCAAAACTACCTCTTATCCTTCCATGCCAATTTTTCGGAGTAAAGAAATCAAGATCATCAAGTCAAATGGAAAATCTGCTTTAGATAAAAACATGAATAATCGGGATTTTGAAACTAGCTCGGTATGAACGACATAAGCCTCTTAATAGGATTCATCATAATACAGCTCATGTAAAGTCCATCGCTATTCTTTCAAACCGTCATCCTCTTGTCGAATTTTCCTTTCCAATCCAGTAAGTTCGTTACTTTAGGTCTTACGACTCCGATTATGGCTATATTTCCCCCCCTTAATCATTACTAATAGTTCTATCCCTGAAGAACTTATTCCAATTCAATATTCAACAACTATAACCACGGATATCTATTTAATATTGAGTATTAAATAAATAGCACTTACGCGGTTGAATTGTTTTCCAGATCACATTGAAATAATATTGTATTTATTATAATAATAGCAATATATTCGAAAAAATCTTTGAAATGAATGCAATAAATCCTCCAAAGTGTACTGATCTTGATTACGAGCTCATCCCAAAACCCATTTTTAATCTCACTTATCAGAATTATTCAGGATTGCTTTAATAATCGAAAGCCAGATTTGTTACTCAAATATGTGACCCAAATAAGCAAATTTTGAGTTTTGGGATAGGCTCTCTTATAAATCTATGCAAGCATTTCTAAATTACAAAGAGCTTGATTTTTTATATAATTAAAGGAGTTAAAATCGAGAAATAATGTCAAATCCTTCTTTCGGCAGGTCGACATTTCATTTTTAACAATTTTTGATGATGGCGATTTTGAATTTACAATTAATAATTGTGCGTAACTTTTAGGTTTACATATGATCAATTAATAATATCTCATACTATACTTTAATGAAAAAAATGATTCTGTATTTATATATGTGGTGGGAGTTGAGCCACACGTTAACCAACTTTAAATCTCATATCTAACCAGGTAATTTCCTAAAACGGCATCAGGAAAAATGTTATAATTTCAAGTGTCGACCTGCCGAATGTAGGTTAAGATTTTTGAGGTCATATTTACTTCAAAATTTGAAGTAAAAACCTATGCATAGATGAAAAAGAAAATTCTGTTTTTTTTGAAGAAAAGGGATACAGAGCATTTCGAATTTACAGAACTTCAGTTACATTGCCTCTAAAAGTTTTAACTCATGTAAATTCCAACTCGTCTAAAAATTCCAAACCCTGTAAATTTCAAACCTTTCCCAGGTTTTCGCTTCCCAGAATATTCTCAAGTTCTTTTTCCAGTTGTTTCCTCTGGATGTCCAGATGGTCAGCTTTCAGGTTAAGGCTTTGAAGTTTCCTTGAGCGTATTTCCGGCTCTATAGTTTCTTCGGTTTCTCCGATTTGTTTTTTCATGGTTTCTAATTCGGTTTTTACTTCTTCTTTTTTGCTTTTAATGAATCCCAGTTTTGTTTTTAAATCTGCTTTCTTATCCTCTTCAGGTACGCTGCTGACCTGCTGTTCAAGTTCTTTTTCCTTCTTATCTAAAACTTCCAGGACATACCCTATCCTTCCCAGGATTTCGGCTTCTATTGCTTTGTCAAAGATGATTTCTTCAGGTTTCTTTTCCGGAGGCTTTTCAGGCATTTCGGCTTTTAGGGGCTCTTTTGGGGGAATGAAAACTGTTCCTTCTTTCAGGATCCTCTGGTTCATGAAGTTGGGGGAAACGATTTCTACATCAGCTTCATGAAGAGCGTCAAGAACGGCTTTTTTGAAATCCGATCGGGCCGTAATCAGGCTCTCAATATTCTTTAAGAGCCCTCCCACCTTATAAGTGACCGAAAAGTCCCCGAGTTCCAGGACGTGAACGAAAGGGTTTTCAAGCCCGGTTTTTTCTGCAGCCAGGAGCAGGTTTTTTTCGATTTTCTGGCGGGAGACATCGTAGCCCAGGGAGACGCAGGTGAAGATGATGGTCCCCGATGTCCTGATCGTTTTTAAGGGGTTTGAGACCAGTTTGAGGTTAGGGAAGGTTACCAGGTCCCTGTTTATCGACTGGACTTCCGTGTGAAGGATATGAATGTCGGTGACTCTCCCGAAGACGTTCCCACTTTCAATGTAATCCCCTACCCTGAAGGGCTTTATGATCCGCAGCATGATCCCGGACATCGCGTTGGCAATAAAAGTGGTGGAGGAAAGTGCAACTGCAGCCCCGGCAATGATCCCAAGCAGGCTGAGAATCGATTCTTTGTACTGGGCTGCAATTGGGAGGCTGAACACGACAAAAATGAGGCCGATGCTGAGGATGACGAACTGAATTAGGTGCTTTGCGAATTTCACGTCTGTGTGGATTATCTTTGTCCTGACAAGCAGGCGGTCAACTGCAAAAATCAGAAAAAGGGTAACTGCCACCGTAATAATGCTCACCAGATAGTCCCCAAGAATCTGGGATAAATAACTCAGCTTCTTTTCCCCCTCTATAATTTCCTTTAATTTTTTTCTTTTTCCTTTTAGCCTTCGCAATCCCCTTGAATAAAAAATTCGCCCGGTTTCATCCCATTACATCCTGTTAATTTGTTCCTGATGCTTGATATTATTAACTTCAAAGCTTTTTATAAACTTCAAATCCTTAGAGGCATAAGGTAGTTTCAGGGTTTGCCTACGAATAAGGAAACTTTATCGTAAGGACAATATCTGGCAGGAAATAACTTTAAAGGCAGTTAGATAAATTACTGTGGTAGGTGAACCGGATATGAGAATCGCAGTATGTGGGAAAGGAGGAAGTGGTAAAAGTACGATTTCCGCCCTCCTGGCAAAGCAGATGGCAAAAACAAAGAACGTCCTGGTACTTGACATCGATGAGTCCAACTACGGGCTGCACAGCCAGCTCGGGATGGCAGCCCCCGGAGACCTCATGGAATATTTTGGGGGAAAGCAGGATTTCAAGAAAATGCAAAGGGCTCCAAAGACCGCACCTCTCGGAGGGCTTACCGTTCAAGGGGCTTCAGGAAATCAGCAGCAATCTCGCTTCTTTAAGAAAAGGTGGAGTTTTTCCGACCTGCCTTCGGAGTTTGTGGAAAAGAAGGGGAATCTCCGGTTGATGGCTGTTGGCAAGATCCATGATTTCGGAGAGGGATGTGCCTGTCCTATGGGAGTCATGACAAGGGAGTTTCTCGAAAACCTCGACCTCGGAAAAGACGATGTAGTAATTGTTGACACTGAAGCCGGCACGGAACATTTCGGGCGCGGCGTTGATAAAGACTTTGACCTGATCCTGGTAGTTATCGATCCTTCCTACGAATCCCTCAAACTTTCAAAGAAATTTGAAGATTTTGGAGGACAGTGCGGGTGTAAAGTCTATTTTGTGCTTAACAGGGTTGAGCCGGATATCAGGGAAGAGATGCTGGCTTCCGTGAATAGCGTGAATGTCGTGGCTGAGATCCCTGCAAAAAGAGAACTTTTCAAAGCGTCCCTGAAAGGCGAAGAACTCGACCTTGAGCTGGAAGAGATTGCAAAGCTTGCAGAGTTTCTTGCAGAGTTTCGGGGGAAATCCGATTCATTGGTTCATTGACTCATTAATTCATTAATTCATTGATCCATTCATTGATTCATTGACTCATTGATCCATCATTGATTCATAGGTTTTGGGCAACTGAGGGGTATTTTTGATCTCCCTGCGGCTTTTTCATTTTTAACGCCTTCAATTAGCCGGGGCTGCAGCCCTGAATGAGAAAATTCCGGACAATTATCCGAAAGTATATTATTGATCGTGTTATTTGAATAATGCAAAAGTTTTACGTGGTTTGCGGACAGCAGGTTTTGTTTACCGGAGTTGTCCTTTTCCGGAATTTCTATTCATTAACTTATTGATCAAAACTATGTTTGAAATGTTTGAAAGGTATGAAATATTTGGATGTTGGAGTTATATTTTCATTATTAAAACGCTGGAGAACATAAAATGACTACACGCGAGTACATGCTTGGAAACGTGGCAATTGCCCGGGGCCTTTTGGAAGGCGGCGTACAGGTGGCTACAGGCTACCCCGGGACTCCTTCTTCGGAGATCATCGATACCCTTGCGGCCCGGAAGGACCGGGACTACTATATTGAATGGTCCGTGAATGAAAAGGTGGCAATGGAAGTGGCAGTCGGAGCCGCCTGGGCAGGAGTCCGGTCTGTCGTGACAATGAAACACGTCGGGTTAAACGTTGCAGCCGACCCCTTCATGACCCTTGCCTATGCAGGGACAAAAGGCGGGCTTATTGCCATTGTGGCTGATGACCCTTCCTGTCATTCCTCCCAGAACGAGCAGGATACACGGCGATATGCCCAGTTTGCCCTTGTGCCCTGTTTTGACCCTTCAACTCCCCAGGAAGCCAAGGATATGCTTCCATATGCGTTTGAGTTCTCGGAAAAGTTCGAAATCCCTGTCATCTTCAGGCCCACCACCCGGATTTCGCACGGTAAATCAGATATCGAGCTCGGGGAAATCCCTGTAGAAAAAGCGATTCCCCATTTCGAAAAACTTCTCGACCGCTGGGTCATGCTGCCCAAGAATGCCCGCACCCGCCATACCCATATCCTTTCTATCCAGCAGCCAATGGAAGATGAGCTTGCAGAATCTCCCTGGAACTCCCTGGAACTGATACCTGATGCAAAGTTCGGGGTAATAGGTGCAGGCATTGCTTCGGTATACGCAAAAGAGGCCATGCAGGAACTTGGGCTTGAAGCTTCTTTCCTGAAGATAGGGACCTATCCTGTCCCGAAAAAGCTTATTCTGGAACTGCTGAACACAGTTGATACTATTCTCATCTTCGAAGAGCTTGAGCCGATTGTCGAAGAGCAGGTAAGGATGCTTGCACAGGAAGCCGGGCTTGAGGTCTCTATTCTCGGGAAAACGGGTGGTTTTGTCCCGCGAGAAGGAGAACTGGACATAAGCGCCTTCCTTGAAGCCTTGAAGAGAACTTTTGATCTGGATGCCGAACCAGAAACCGAAAAAATGCCCCTTGAACTTGCTCCCCGCCCGCCTGCCCTCTGTGCCGGCTGTTCTCACAGAGCAACCTTCTATTCCATGAGAAAGGTCTTTGGAAAGGATGCTATCTACCCAAGCGATATCGGCTGTTACACCCTCGGGATCCAGAGCGGGACTGTTGAGACCACGCTCTGCATGGGCTCAAGCATCAGCATAGCTTCCGGGCTTTACCATGCAGGGGAAAAGCGCCCTATCTGCTGTTCTATCGGGGACTCAACCTTTTTCCATACAGGTATGAATTCTCTCCTGAACGCGGTCTTCAACAAAGCCAATATTACGGTCACCATTCTTGACAACCGCATCACTGCCATGACCGGGCACCAGCCAAATCCCGGAGTTGGCTTTACGGTTACCGGTGAGCCAACTGTAGAGGTCTCGCTTGCCGAACTCTGCAGGGCTATGGGAGCCGGATTTGTAACTGTTGTTGACCCCTACAACCTTGAAGCAACCCAGGAAGCTTTCAAAGCCGCAAAGGACTTTGAAGGCACATCTGTAGTCATAGCAAGGCAGCCCTGTGTGATCTCAGGAAAGAGAGCAGGGATCAGGCGGGCCCCGTACATCGTCGACCCTGAAAAGTGTGAAGGCTGTAAGCAGTGCGTCAAGTTCGGCTGCCCGGCAATCGAATTTGATGAGGAAAAGAAATGCGCTGTAATTACTGCCCTGTGCAGCGGATGTGGGGTCTGTGCGCAGATCTGCAAGTTTGAAGCTATCCGGGAGGTGAAGAGATGAGTCAGGTAAAAGGAGAGAAGAAGCTCGATCTCCTTATCACGGGAGTCGGGGGACAGGGGGCAATCCTTGCTTCGGACATCATCGGAAAAGCCGCAGTCATTTCAGGGCTTCCCATCCGGGCAGCAGAGACCCACGGCATGGCGCAGCGCGGAGGCTCGGTTGTAAATCACATAAGACTGGGTTCAGATCTCGGATCAATGATCCCTAAAAAAGGCGCAGACATCATGCTTGCCCTTGAGCCAATGGAGGCAGTCCGGTATCTCGATTTCCTGAAGGACGGCGGAGTAATTATAGTAAACACTCAGACAGTCATCCCTGTAACCGTCACATCGGGCCTTGCAAAGTACCCTGATGTCCAGGAAATCCTGGACGTCCTTTCTGAAAAATATATAGTCAAAGCCTTTAATGCGGACGAACTGGCTTATGAAGCCGGGAACAGGCTTGCAATGAACGTGGCAATGGTCGGGGCAGTCTCTGGCTACCTGCCCATTCCGAAAGAGACTCTGATTGAGAGTGTTAAAGCCCTCGTGCCGCAGAAGACAGTTGAGATTAATTTAAGGGCTTTTGAGATGGGGAGGAAAAAAGTCGATAAAAGCTAAACAGAGGAAAGCTTAAGCTTTCCTTTTTATGCTTCTTCATAACAGTTGTAGATTATATTTATTGTTTATATGGAGTATAAGAGAAATCACTGATTATAAGCTCAATATTCTTTCCATCAGATGGACGTGAATCTGATGTGTGTAGGCTGCCAATCAATCTTATGAATTGAAGAATTGGATATTAGCAATAAGTTGTTTCTTCTTGATCGTGGTTTTTCTCCGAGAAGGTTCTCAACGTCGAGAGGAAAACCAGGTCAAACTTGTGTTACCAACGAAAAGAAATAGTCATTATTACGACACAAGAATACACCTTAATGAAGAATTCATCTCTCATGATAGGCTAATCAAATGTGGAAAAAGAAAGTTGGGAAATAGGTTATTATATTTATATGAAGTCCATGACCTAAAACTTGAAGAACAGAAGACAATCTTCAGAAAAAGAGAGGAAGGGGAAATTAATGATGAAGAGTACTCTTTGAAACAAAAACAGGCAGGTAAGTTCTTAATTATCTCCAATTACAACATAGGGAAAAAGGAGATGTATGGACTATATACAAAAAGAGACTATATTGAAAAGTTGTTTGATGTATATAAAACAATATTAGATGCTGATAGGTTGTATCCTCATGACAATGAGAGTGTTTATGGGCATGTATTTGTAGCATTTATCTCATTGTATGCATACTGCAAATTGTTAAAGGCGATTAAAAAAGCAGATATTGATAATAGGTTTTAACCAGCTGATATCTTATTGAAGTTTAGGAAAGTGAAAAACATAGATTTTGGTGAAAAAGAGATCATAACTGAAGTTCCTAAAAAGTAAAAGACTTGGATAAAATTATTCAATTCAACATATTCCCTATAAAAAATCAGAGTTAAGGTTATTAAATAAATTTCGGTTCTTCACTGTTTCGAAGGAGTAACTTACATTCAGCTCCAAAATGTTAAAGTAACATATCTAAAATGTAGGAACATTTGTTGTTGAAAATCATATTCAAGCTTGATATTTCTCTTTTTGGTCCGGCTATTTTATAACTAAGCAATTATCTTCAACCCACAGAAAACCGCGAATAGCCTAAATTTTTGTTGATTTCATATTTGAAAACCCTGCAGGTTCTCCATGAACTCCCCCACTTCTTCGGCACCAATATTCAGAAACTATGTTTCCTCAAGTTATTTACTCATCAAATATCTAGCTATGTACAATCGTATTTACGATTAAATAGTGGGGTTGGAGTAAAATTCAGAAAATATGATGAGGTGGTGACATAATAGGTCACGGGGAATATGCAAATAAGTAATAAAAATCCCCTGTGTATTTTATTTATTAACAGGGAATAAAATACGTAGCCGCCGCCTATCAAAAAACATTATCGAACCTGGAAATTGAAACAAGTGGGTGATATTTAATGGAATACGTAAGAAAAATCTGTCCGATTTGTGGGAGTGAGTTTGTAGTCCTGAAAAAGGTAGAGGATAAGGCAATCTACTGTACGCTGGAGTGCCTTTCAGCATCTCAGGGGAAGATGAAGAGAGAGAAAATATCCTCATTAATGACTGTATAAGTGTATATTGTTTCATTGTAAACAGTGTGATTTATTTCATTTTATCTTTTTTACATTTTTAACTAATATTCACCATTTATATTAATAAATGTTTCTCTTTCAAAGTTCATAACCCCTGATAATAAATAAAGTTCAATGAATTTCAGGACCAGCACTCTATAATAATTTGATAAAATAGACACCATATTTATTTAGAAAGATTAGCAGATATTAAATGAGATAAGTTTTTACACAGTAGAGATTAGTTAAAAAGAATAAATACTATAGTAAGTGTCGGTCAGGAACTATTGAACGTTCCCTTTGGGGACATGATTCGAGAAATGGCCCTTGAGATTGCAGAGGGGCAGATCGCTCTGGACATGAAAAGAGACCACGGATGCTGACGGTAATGTGACTGCAAGCAATGTGGTTACTAATGACAAAACCATGCCTCTTCTGACCTACGGGCTTGAACCTCGTTTCTACGAATTTACGGAATCGATTATTGAGTTAAGATGACAGACTACCGCGCAAGCCAGCCCTAACTAAAATATTAAATAAAATATTTCTTACTACCGAAAGGTTTCCTTAAAATAATGGAGAACCAGACTGTAGTCGCGGCAGGGATGGCTAAACGGACCTTCCACAGATGTTTTCAAAAAAAGAGCATTTTTCTTGCTGTTGTTTTTGGAGAATCACTCCAAAATCTGCAATTATTATTTTAACTGAATCTTCGAGAAAGGAGAATTGGAATCTTTGAATGAAGGCACAAAGCCAAAAGATTCAAGATGTCCCCGGATTTTCAAGATGTTTCTACTTCCTTAAGTCTCTTCCCGAAAACCTGTAAACAGGACAGGAATGGTTTGTCCTGAATAGAGGCAGTACTCCTGAGTTTGTTGCCACCAATGTATTATATAGGATATATACAAGAATTCCGACCCAAGCTCAAAAAGATGAAACACGGAACGCACGGAAAGACTGTAATTTTGTAGCTTAGTCCTCTTGAGCGAAGCGAGTGAAACGGACCGCGTACTGTTGCGATTACATCGCAACTCCCAGGAAATCAGAGATTTCCTGTGATCCCGAGGCGCAATTAGGGCGTCGGCACAATCTTTGACAGGCCCAAACTTTAGAATTTATTATATTTATTCTCCCCTGTCATTGATTCTTCTTTTTTATAATTCCTCATGCCCTGCAAAGGCTTTATATATGAGATGTGCTATTTAAAGGCAAAGTACATCAGAGATGTGAGGTTTCAGGCATTATGGTGCTTGGAACTGTTTAATCAGATCAATGTGATGCTTAATGCTAACTCCCGGAAATCTCCGGAAGTAAGGGCCTTCTACCGTTTTTACGGTTGAATTTCCTGCATAGAATATAAACCAGTGAGAAAAGTCGGATCAACATGAGTGTCAAAGGGCCAATGCTTTGAAACGCCCGCTTTTGGCGTCGCGAAGACGTCTAAAATCGCACGGAACTGTTCAGGTTTTCGATGAGTCGCGGTTGCAGTTGCTGAATACTGAAGTTTCAAATCAGGTTACTGAGTAAATCAGATTACTGAGTTACAGATCAGGTTACTGAATACTGAAGTTTCAAAATCAGATTGCTATATGTTTCAAATCAGGGCCGAGTGCCTGGATTTGGGTCTGCCAGGATCGTAAGGTCGGTTCTTAAATCAGATGTTTCCTGCTGAGGCAGGAACAAAAGGGAACCGAATATCTGCAGATGCCTGAAGGAATGTAGGGTACCAGGAGCACAGAGCTCCGGTCTGCTCGAGGCTTTCCGCCGGCAGGTCTGAACGACATCCCTCCCCCACCTGGTAGCGTTCGGGGAATCCAGTGCACTTCTCTTTTGTCACTTGTGTTGTTTCGACCGGAGGGGCTGGTATTTCAATTGAAGTTTACGGAGTAGAAATATGGCAAGCATACACCGACCAAAACGAGGTTCCCTTGCATTCAGTCCGCGCAAGAGGGCTAAGAGCCACATTCCACGGTTCAGAGCCTGGCCGGAAGCCACGGGCGAACCAAAGCTGCAGAGTTTTGCAGGTTATAAGGTGGGTATGACCCACGTGATCATGGTTGATGATATAAAGAACAGCCTTACCCAGGGTATGGAAATCTCCGTACCGGTGACTGTACTCGAAACTCCTGCAATCAGGGTCGCAGCTATCCGGGCTTACACAGAAGACAGCACCGGGGAAAAGGCAATTGCCGAGGTATGGGCAGCAGACCTTGATCCTGAACTCAAACGCAGGATCCCCATTCCGGCAGCAGAGAACCAGGCTGAAGCCCTTGAGACTATCGGGAAACTGATCGAAGAAGGCAGAGTAAGCGACATCAAATCAGTCACCTACACCCTTCCAAAGAGCCTTACCGGTGTCCCAAAAAAGGTTCCAGATATCATGGAAACCGGGATCAATGCAAGAGACCTCAACACCAAATTCGAATACGCAAAGTCAATCCTCGGTACCCTTGTGAGCTTTACAGACGTTTTCAAGAACGGAACACTTGTTGACACCGCCGCAATTACCATAGGTAAAGGTACTCAGGGCCCTGTAAAGCGCTGGGGTATTCAGCTGCAGAAGGGAAAGCACTCCCGTCAGGGAAGCCTCAGGCAGGTCGGTACCCTTGGTCCCTTCCACCCGGCTCGCGTTTCCTGGAGAGTTCCCCAGATGGGTCAGACAGGATACCACCAGAGGACTGAGTTTAACAAGCGCATCCTCAAGATCGGAGCCGACGGAACAGAAGTCACTCCTGAAGGCGGGTTCATTAACTATGGCCTTATCCGCGGAGACTATGTGCTGATTAAAGGCAGTGTTCCAGGACCTTCCAAGAGGCTTATAAGGCTCAGAGACCCGATCAGGGCAAAGAAAGCCGACCTTGGCGAACCCAACATCCTGTACATAAGCAGGGAATCCAAGCAGGGGTAATCTAAGATGGCTACAGCAAAAACCATAGACCTTACAGGAAAGGTAATCGGGGAAATCGAACTTCCATCAGTGTTTGATGCAGACTACCGCCCTGACCTGATTAAAAAGGCAGTACTCGCAGCACAGGCAAACAGGCTTCAGCCCTATGGTCCCCGCCTCTACGCAGGCATGGAGACTTCCGCAAGAGGCTGGGGCTCCGGAAGGGGTGTATCCCAGATTCCCAGGCTCGTAAACAGCAGCAGGGCTGCAAGAGTCCCGCACGCAAAGGGCGGAAGAAGAGCTCACCCACCAAAACCGGAAACTGACAGAAGCGAGAAGGTTAACACAAAAGAGCGCCGCTATGCAATCCGCTCTGCAATCGCAGCAACCATTGACCCTACCCTTGTAAGCCTGAGGGGTCACATCTTTGAAGCTGAACTTCCGATTGTTGCGGAAAATGCTCTTGAAAACCTCGAAAGGACAAAGCAGGTAATAGAATTCCTTGAAGCTGCTGGTCTGTATGAGGATGTCCTCAGGGCAAAATACGGAAGGCACATCAGAGCCGGCCGTGGAAAACTCAGAGGCAGGAAATACAAGCATAAAAAGAGCGTCCTGATTGTCGCAGGAGAAAACTCTCCTATCCAGAAAGCTGCAAGAAACCTTTCCGGAGTAGACGTCGTAACGGTAGACTCACTGAATACTGAAGTACTCGCACCGGGTACACACGCAGGTCGCCTTACTGTCTGGACAGAATCTGCAATTGGAAAACTGGAGGGCGCATTCCAATGAGTTCCATCAATTATCCTTTTGTTACTGAAAAAGCGATGATGCTGCTTGATGAAAACAAGCTTCAGTTTATCGTTGATACCAGATCAAACAAAAAGCAGATCGTGGAAGATGTTGAGAAGCTGTACGGATTCAAAGTAAAATCCGTGCGGACCATGACCACAATGAAGGGTACAAAGAAAGCCATCCTTGCATTTGAAGAGCCTGAATCGGCACATGAGATTGCAACCCGGATAGGACTTATGTGAGGTGTGATCCATGGGTAAAAGAATCATATCACAGAATAGGGGTAGAGGTACTCCGACCTACAGAGCTCCTTCTCACAAGTATAAGGCAGACCTGAGGCACCCGCGTGTGGATGAAAACACCTCCATCATGGGAGAAATCATAAACATCGAGCACGACCCTGCCCGTTCAGCCCCTATCGCAAAAGTTGCCTTTGAAAACGGAGAGGAACTTTTCCTTCTTGCTTCCGAAGGCATTGCAGTAGGGAACATCATCGAGTGCGGAGACGATGCCGAGGTTAAGCCAGGGAACATTGTACCTATCGGAAATGTGCCTGAAGGTTTCTTCATCTGCAACATCGAATCAAAGCCAAACGACGGCGGCAAATTTGTCCGTTCCTCCGGAGTATATGCAACCGTTGTGACTCACGAACCAACCAGGACTGCAGTGGCTATGCCCTCCGGTAACATAAAGTGGCTTAACCCCAAATGCAGGGCAGTAGTCGGGATTGTTGCCGGCGGTGGCAGAGTGGACAGGCCCTGGCTCAAAGCCGGGAAAAAGTACCACAAGATGAAAACCAGGGCTGCAAAGTACCCAAGGGTTTCAGGTGTTGCTATGAACCCACGTGACCACCCGTTCGGTGGAGGTGCCTGGAAGCACCCTGGAAAGCCCACAACTGTTAGCAGAAACGCCCCACCAGGAAGAAAGGTAGGACTGATTGCAGCAAGAAGGACCGGAATGAAGCGCTGATGAGGGGTATTCGTTATGGTAAAAAAATCATCATCAAGGTTACCGAAGAGAAAGGGTGAATTCACCTACCGCGGGAAAACCGTCTCAGAACTTCAGGAACTGAGTCTTGAAGAGTTTGCAGAACTTCTGCCTTCCAGAGAGCGCAGGAGCATCAAACGCGGGTTCACAGACGGGCAGAAAAAAGTCCTGCACGATTTCAAGGAAGGAAAGAACGTCAGAACCCATCACAGGGACATGATCATCCTTCCAGAAATGATTGGAACAGCTATCGAAATCCACAACGGGAAACAGTTTGTAGGTGTGGAACTTCAGCCTGAAATGATCGGGCACCGCTTCGGAGAATTCGCACCCACAAGACCAAAAGTTAACCACGGCAGTGCCGGTGTGGGAGCAACCCGTTCAAGCAAGTTCGTTCCGCTGAAATGAGGTGAAGGGAATGGCAAGAATAAACTATTCAATCAATGGAGACCCTGAAACTACCTCTAAATCAATGGGTTCTGAACTTCATATTTCCCCGAAGAAGTCCCGTGAGGTTTGTAGCAAGATTAAGGGCATGAAAGCCGCTGAAGCAAGGAAGTTCCTTGAGGACGTAATTGCCCTGAAGCAAGCAGTACCCTTCAAGAGACACTCCGAAGGGGCCGGTCACAGGAAAGGTCCCATGGCTGGAGGGAGATACCCTATCAGCGCTTCAAAAGAGATCTTAAAGGTTCTCAAAAATGCGGAGAGCAACGCCGAGTACAAGGGCCTTGAACCTGCAAACATGTACATCGTCCATGCTGCTATTCAGCGCGGAAGAGTAATTCATGGGTTCATGCCAAGGGCAAGAGGAAGAGCAACGCCCAAAGACACGGAAACTGTAAACATCGAGATGATCCTCTCCGAGGTGCGCTAAATGGCAATAGAGAGAAAGTTCGTAAATGACGGGTATGTTAAAGCCTCCATGGACGAGTATTTTGCAGAACAGCTGAACAGGGCTGGATACGGCGGCATGGAGCTCAACAGGACCCCCATGGGCACCCAGATTATTATTTACTCCGAAAAGCCGGGAATGGTAATCGGGAAAGCCGGGAAGGTCATCAGAAAACTTACCCGTGACGTTGCAACCAAATACAACCTCGAAAACCCGCAGATTGACGCTCAGGAAGTCAAGAGACCTGAACTTAATGCCCAGATGATGGCATCCAGGCTTGCATCTTCCATTGAGAGAGGCTGGTACTTCAGGAAAGCTGGACACAACACCCTCAGAGCAGTCATGAGCGCAGGTGCCCTTGGCTGTGAAGTCGTAATCTCCGGAAAGCTTACCGGAGCAAGGTCAAGAGTCGAAAAATTCGTTAACGGGCACGTAAAGCATTCCGGACACCCTGTACAAGAAGTAGTAGACGAAGGGTTTGCAGTAGCAGTTAAAAAGCTCGGAACCCTTGGCTGCAAAGTCAGGATCATTCAACCTGACATTGTCCTGCCTGACTCCTTCAGGGTTAGGGAAGCAAGCGAGATTGTCGCTGAGCCCGCCGCTGAAAAGCCTGTAGAGAAACCGGTTGAGAAACCCGCTGAAGCCCCTAAAAAGGAAATCGCGGCAAAACCTAAAGCTCCTGCAGCAGCACCTGAGAAAGCAGTAGAGGTAGTCGAAGTCGCAGAACCTGAAGAAGCTGAGGAAGAAACCCAGCCTGAGGTATCCGAAGACTTTGAAGAAGCTGAACTTATCTATGTTGAAGGCTCAGAAGAAGTCCGAAGACAGGTCAATGGGGTCTGGCAGCACAAGCATGAGAGCTATGACTACTGGCACCCCATGGCAAGGGTCCACAAGGAGGCTAAGGAATAATGGCAATCCTCAGGACCAACGAAATCCGGACTATGACAATCGAAGAACGGGCTGACGAACTCGAAAACCTGAGCAACGAACTTATCCGGGAAAGAGCTCTTACCTCTGCGGGCGGAGCTCCTGACAATCCGGGTAGAATCGGAGAGATCAGGAGAACGATTGCCCGTATAAAGACAATTCAGCACGAGCTAAATGATATCTAAAGTGGAAATCCTGCCTTCGACCCTTATCTATCACGAATTGATAGGGCTCGAGATTAAGGTGATTTACTCCACTAATCCATCATTGACAGGAATCCGGGGCAGAGTCATCAACGAGACGAAAAATATGCTTGTTGTAGAAAACTCCCAGTCCCGGGAACTGAAGATTCCCAAGGCGGATTCGGAATTTATCTTCCGGATCCCTGCCGAGCTCTCCGAAAAAGGCCGCAGATCCGATACATTCGTAAATATTCAGGGAAACCTGCTGCTCTCACAGCCCGAAAATCGGATCAAGAACATCAAAAAGTTACGTAAATGGGGCTAAACTCATGGCAAGAGACATTGGATTGAATATACCGGCGCCATCAGAAGAATGTGAAGACTTATACTGTCCCTTCCACGGAACACTTCCTGTAAGAGGTCAGATCCTTGTGGGTACCGTGGTCAGCAGCAAGATGGACAATACGGTAGTCATTGAAAGGCAATACATGAAAATGGTGCCGAAATACCAGAGATACGAGAAGAGACGCTCGAAGGTTCACGCACACAACCCGCCTTGCATTTCCGCAAAAGTTGGCGATATCGTCACGATCGCAGAATGCAGGCGTATCAGCAAGACCAAGTCCTATGTGGTGGTCAAAGCGGAGGTGCCCAAATGAAAGGCATACGCTCAAGCATCCCAAGGGCTCTGAACGCAGGCGCCAAGATTCCGTGTGTGGACAACACCGGAGCCAAGGTTGTTGAGATTATCTCTGTCAAGAAGTACAGAGGAGTCAAAAACAGAATGCCCTGCGCAGGAATTGGAGACATGTGCGTCGTCTCTGTAAAGAAAGGCACACCCGAGATGAGGAAACAGGTTCTCCTCGCAGTGGTGGTTCGCCAGAAGCAGGAATTCCGCCGTCCTGACGGGCTACACGTGTCCTTTGAGGACAACGCCATGGTAATCACGGACGAAGACGGAATTCCCAAAGGCACGGACATAAAAGGTCCAGTGGCAAGGGAAGTAGCTGAGAGGTTCCCTAAGATCGGGACTACAGCATCCATTATTGTCTGAGGTGATTGCAATGGTATCCAAACAGCCAAGAAAACAGAGAAAGGCAAGATACACCGCACCTCTCCATATCAGGCAGAAATACATGGGTGCAAGACTCAGTGAGGAACTTACCAAACAGTACGGCACAAGAAGTGCTGCAGTCATCACTGGTGACACAGTAAAGGTCATGCGCGGAGACTTCAAGGGCACTGAAGGAAAAGTCCAGTCCGTATCCCTTATGGACGGCACAATCACAGTGGACGGAGTTATTTCCACAAAAGTGGACGGTACCGAAGTCCCAAGGCCCGTAAATCCCTCAAACGTCATGATCACAAAACTGGAAATGAAGGACGGGCGCAGAGCGTCAAGCATTAAGAAGTGAGGCAGGTGATTTTGTGACACACCAGAAAAGATTATCAGTTCCAAAGAGCTGGAAGGTCGGGAAGAAAGGCAATAAGTGGATCTCCACTACCCGCCCAGGGCCTCACAGCCAGGCACGCAGTCTTCCGCTCGGGATCATCATCCGTGACATCCTCAAACTTGTTGACAACAGCAGAGAAGGTAAAAGGGTTCTCTCCGAAGGAAAAGTCCTTGTAGATGGAATTCCCCGGAAAGACCTCAGGTTCCCGGTAGGTCTCTTTGATGTAATTACACTCCCTCTCGTAAATGAAGCATACAGGATGCTCCAGGATGAAAAGGGACGTCTGACCCTCCACAAGCTCAACGAAACTAACGTAAACAAGCTTTGCAGGATCAACAACAAGGCAACCGTCAAGGGAGGAAAAGTACAGCTTAATCTCAATGACGGAACCAACATCATTGGCTCCAATGAATACGGGACAAAGGACTCCCTGATTCTTTCCATTCCTGACAAACAGGTAGTAAAACACCTGAAGTTTGAGGTAGGAAACCTTGCAATGGTTGTAGGTGGCCAGCACTCAGGAGAAACCGGAAAGATTATGGAGATCCGGGAAGTTAAGAGTTCCAGGCACAACACAGTAATGATTTCCGGAGAAACCGATTTTGAAACAATCGAAGACTACGTAATCGTTATTGGCAAGGACAAACCTGAAATCCGGCTTGGCGGTGAGCTGAGTGAGTAATCCTATGCGCACACCGGTCGTCGAAAAGGTAATTGTCCACATGGGTGTTGGAGAAAGTGGCCAGCACCTGGTAAATGCCGAAGAAATCCTCCGGACCATCACAGGGCAGGGAGTCGTAAGGTGCTTTGCCAAAAGGACTCTTCCTGCTTTCGCAATCAAAAAAGGCGAACCCATCGGCTGCAAGGTAACCCTTAGAGGCCAGACAGCCCAGAAGTTCCTTGAGACCTCTCTCGGAATCATCGAGAAGACCCTGAGCAGGTCCCAGTTTGATTCCCTCGGAAACGTCTCTTTCGGAATTGAAGAACATACTGACTTTCCGGGTATGAGATACGACCCTAACATAGGGGTTTTCGGAATGGATGTAACTGTTGTACTCAAGCGCCCGGGAGAAAGGATCTGCAAGAGGAGAATTGCACTCCGGAAGATCCCGACTGGCCACAGGGTCACGGTGGACGATGCGATCACCTTCCTTAACGAAAGTTATGGCGTGGAGGTCATGTAAATGACAGATACAATAAACAAGTCCGGAAGAGGAGTAAACGAATGCAAACGGTGTGGAAGAAAACAGGGGCTCGTCCGCAAATACGACATTTACCTCTGCAGGCACTGTTTCAGAGAGATTGCCCACGAGATGGGCTTTGAGAAGTATTCGTAAGGTGATTTAAATGGTATTACTTGATCCTCTTGCAAACGCCCTTTCCACCATCAAGAATGCAGAAGTCATTGGGAAGAGCTCCTGTATTATCAGGCCTGCTTCAAAAAACATTGGTAACGTCCTGAAGGTTATGCAGGATCTCGGCTACATTGGAGATTTCGAGTTTATCGACGATGGAAAAGCCGGAATCTATAGCGTTGCCCTTGTGGGAAGAATCAACAAGTGCGGTGCAATAAAGCCGCGTTACTCCGTCGGAACTGCCAGCTTTGAACGCTGGGAAAAGCAGTTCCTGCCAGCAAAGAACTTTGGTGCCCTTATAGTAACCACTTCAAGCGGGGTCATGTCTCAGTACGAGGCCCGTGACAAGAAGATCGGTGGGCAGCTTCTTGCTTATGTGTACTGAGGAGGGAACAGGAAATGGTTAAGGAAATTGCAAGAAAAATAGAGATTCCTGAAGGAGTTTCCGTCTCTCTCTCTCGGGATGTCTTCACTGCCAGGGGTCCGAAGGGAACTGTCGAAAGAAAGTTCTGGTACCCCGGAATCAGGATAGAAGTCAGGGAAGAAGAAGTACTGGTGGATGCAGAATCCTCCAGGAAAGAGCAGAAAGCCATGGTAGGTACTTTTACCTCTCACATCAAAAACCTGATCACAGGCGTGAATGAAGGCTTTGAGTGTAAGATGACCATTGTGTACGCTCACTTCCCGATGCAGGTAAAAGTTGAAGGTAAAACCTTCGTAATCGGGAACTTCCTTGGAGAAAAGAAACCAAGAGTTGCTAAGATACTTGGCGAGACAAAGGTTAAGGTAAGCGGGAGCGAGGTCATAGTTACCGGAATCAACAAGGAAGATGTCGGGCAGACTGCCGCAAACATAGAACAGAAAACCAAGATTAAGAGATTCGATCCAAGGATCTTCCAGGATGGAATCTACATAGTGCAGAAGCCCTGAGGTGGTTATGATGGCAGAAGAATTCAATGAAGTTGAAAGTACTTCAGTTTCCGCCCTTGATATGGATCCTGAATCCAAGCGCTTATTCAATGTGAGAAAGGTTCAGAAGGGGAAGAAGCCCCAGTTCAAGAGAACCTGCAGCCACAAGTTCAAAAGGCTTGACAGCAACTGGAGGCGTCCGAGAGGTTTGCAGGGCAAACAGCGCAGAAAGTATGTCTCAAAAGGTGCTCATGCTCAGGTAGGATACGGAAGCCCTGCTGCAGTCAAAGGTCTGCACCCCTCGGGTTATTCTGATGTTCTTATTTCCAGCATTGCGGAGCTTGAGCTTATTGATCCGTCTTTCGAGGCTATCAGGATAGCAAGGACAATAGGCGCACAAAAGAAAGCCATTATTCTCGCAAAAGCTGAAGAATTGGGGATTAAAGTACTGAACCCTGGAAGGAGTGAATAAAATGTCAGACCTGTTCAACCAGAGGAAGCTGGCTTCCAAAGTTCTTGAATGCGGGCTTGACAGGGTATGGCTTAACCCCGAAGCATCCGAAGAAATCGCCTCCGCAATCACAAGAGAAGATATCCGCGGACTCATTGAGAAAGGCACCATTAAGGCAAAGCCTGTAAAAGGAGTCAGCAGAGGCAGAGCCAGAGCCCGTGATGTCAAACGTAAGTATGGGCACTGCAAGGGACATGGGTCCAGAAAGGGTAAGAAAGGAGCCCGTACCCCAAGTAAAGAGCTGTGGATAAAAAAGATCCGGGCTCTTAGAAACAGACTCAAGGAGCTGCGTACAGACGGAGCACTTGACAAGTCAGTGTATTGTAGACTCTACAGAAAGGCAAAAGGCGGAGAATACAGAAGCGTTTCTCACCTTAACTCCCACCTTGAGTCCGAAAAACTATTAAAGAAAGAATAATCAGGAGGAGCTGAAGATGGCAACAGGACCAAGATATAAGGTTCCTTTTAGAAGAAGAAGAGAAGGACGCACCAACTACCACCTCCGCCTTAAATTATTAATCTCAAAGCAGGACCGTGTGGTTGTAAGAAAGAGTGCAAGAAACGTTCAGATCCAGTTAATAGCTCCAACAGCAGACGGGGACATAACTTATTCCTCAGCCGTTTCAAGTGAACTCGCAAAGTACGGTTACACAGGAGCTACCGGAAACACAACGGCTGCATACCTTACAGGGCTCTTATTTGGGCTGAAGAGTTTGCAGAAGGGCTATGAAGGTGGAATTCTGGACATAGGCCTCCAGGCTTCCTCTGCAGGTTCCAGAGTCTATGCCGCCCTCAAAGGGATGGTAGACGCTGGTTTTGAAATCCCCTGCAGCCCGGAAGTGTTCCCATCGGACGAGAGGATCCGCGGAGAGCACATAGCCGAATACAGAGAAGAGAGCTCAGACCTGCCAGAGCAGTTTGAAGCAACCAAAGAGAAAATCTTTGCTGAGTTTAGTTAAGGTGATTAAATGGCATTCGATCAAGAATGGGTTCCGAAAACCAGGCTTGGAAAATTAGTCGTTGAAGGACAGGTTGCTTCCATGGACGAGGCGATCAAGTCAGGCCTGCCTATCAGGGAACCCCAGATAATTGATATGCTGCTTCCTGACCTGGAAGACGAGGTGCTCGACATCAACATGGTCCAGAGGATGACTGACTCCGGACGCCGTGTAAAGTTCAGAGCAACCGTAATCGTAGGAAACAGAAACGGCTATGTAGGGCTTGGACAGGCAAAGGACGTACAGGTCGGACCTGCAATCCGCAAGGCAATCGACGCTGCAAAGCTTAACATTACCTATATCCGCAGAGGCTGCGGTTCCTGGGAATGTGCCTGTGGGCTGCCGCACACCGTACCTTACGAGGTTACAGGAAAGGCAGGCAGTGTAAGTGTGACCCTCATCCCCGCTCCAAGAGGACTCGGGATTGCCGCAGGAAACACTGCAACCAAAGTGCTCGAGAAAGCCGGTATTAAAGACGTATGGACCAAGACCTTCGGAACTACCAGGACAACCCTCAACTTCGCAAAGGCTACCTACGATGCCCTCAACCAGGTCAACATTGTAAGGCTGCCTGTGTACTACGGTAAGGAGGAAGTCTAAGATGTATGCAGTTGTGAGAATGAGAGGTCCTGTCAACGTACGCTATACCATTGAGGATACCATGAAGATGCTCCGCCTGCACAAAATTAACCACTGTGTGTTTGTGCCGGAAAACCCTCATTACAATGGTATGGTCCAGAAAGTGAAGGACTACGTTGCATACGGAAAGATTGATGCAAAAATCCTTGCAGAAGTCCTTGAAAACCGCGGAAGGCTTGAAGGCGACACCCGCCTCACAGAAGAATACATCCGTGAAAACACGGACTATGATTCCATACAGGCCTTTGCAGAAGCCGTTGTCGAGGGGAAAGCCTCCCTTAAGGATGTCCCAAAACTGAAGC
Organism: Methanosarcina sp. 1.H.T.1A.1; assembly: GCF_000979295.1. Taxonomy (NCBI): domain Archaea; kingdom Methanobacteriati; phylum Methanobacteriota; class Methanomicrobia; order Methanosarcinales; family Methanosarcinaceae; genus Methanosarcina; species Methanosarcina sp. 1.H.T.1A.1. Next base: position 23,597 of record NZ_JJQY01000090.1, read on the forward strand.
CTGTTTTCAGGCTTCACCCGGCCAGAAAAGGACATGCTGGGATTAAGAGGACAGTACAGCAGGGTGGCGTACTCGGAAACCACGATGAAAATATCAACGTGCTTCTGCACAAGATGAGATAAGGTGGTTTAAATGGATACTAAGAAGTTCAGAGGGTCCAGGACCTGCGGAGGCGGGACCCATAAAAACAGGCGTGGAGCCGGAAACCGCGGAGGCCGTGGGAAAGCCGGTGGCTGTAAACACCACTTCGTAAGAGCTATGATGCGTGGGTACAGCTACGGTAAGCACGGATTCAAGCGCCCTGATGGAATATCAAAGGACGTTTCCATAGTAAATGTTGGAGAGCTCGACGAACTTGCCCCCTATCTTGTTGAAGAAGGGCTTGCGGAAGTTAAGGACGGCGCATACCACATTAACCTTGAAAATCTCGGAATCGAGAAGGTACTTGGAAGCGGACGTGTCATGAAGAACCTTGTGGTCACTTCAGAGGAATTTTCAGCCTCTGCCCGCGAAAAAATAGAAAACGCTGGTGGAAGTTGCATCGATGCCGAATAAGTAGTGTCATCCCGACCCTACTTATTTCATTCTTTTAGTAACTTTTTATATTAGATGTGCTATATACCTTTTATCTTACGGTAAAACATAATCTAATATTTATTATAGTCTAAATAAATGTATATTTTGAATGGTGTAATCGATGACTCTCAGGGATACATTAGAACCGTTTTTTAACAAGTTACCCGCAGTAGCAAGTCCGGAAAAACACGTCCACTTTAAGGATAAACTCTGGTGGACTCTGGGAGTTCTGGTGCTGTACTTTGCTCTTGCAAATGTGCCGCTCTTCGGAATGTCTCAGGATTCTGTTGACCTTTTTGAATCTTACCGTGCCTTCTTTGCCGGGGCTTCTGGATCTTTAGTCCTTCTCGGTATCGGGCCAATTGTCACGGCTTCTATTATTCTGCAGCTTCTTGTTGGGGCAGACATTATAAAAATGGACCTTTCTAACCCCAAAGATCAGGCATTCTTTCAGGGAGCCCAGAAGTTCCTTGTCTTTGTCATGATCCTTCTGGAAGCTCTACCACAGCTTCTTGGCGGATACATCCAGCCGGATCCGGGGCTTGCTTCTACTCTTGGTGTAGGCCTGGGAGTGATCACTTTACTGCTCCTTGTCCAGATCTTTATCGGAGGCATGCTGATCCTCTTCATGGATGAAGTGATTTCCAAGTGGGGTATCGGGTCAGGAGTTGGGCTTTTCATCGTTGCAGGAATCTCCCAGCAGATCGTTACAGGTATCTTTAACTGGCAACTTGAGGAAGGGCTTCCTGTCGGACTCATTCCCAAATGGATCTACATTGCCCAGAACACCGGGGCAGACTATCTCTTCTCCGGTGAAGGTCTGATGTTCCTGCTGGTCAGAGGAGGAATCCTCGCTCTCGTGAGCACGGTTCTCATCTTCTTGCTTGTTGTATATGTAGAGAGTACGAGAATTGAGATCCCTCTCGCCCACAGTGCGGTTAGAGGGGCAAGGGGACGCTTCCCTGTCAAACTCATATACGCATCAGTCCTGCCCATGATCCTTGTCAGGGCACTTCAGGCTAACGTTCAGATGGTCGGGATCATCCTTTCCGGCAGAGGGATTACCTTCCTCGGAGAATTCAGCGGCTCAAAGCCACTGAACGGAATCATGTATTACCTGGCTCCCATACACAGCCCATATGACTGGATACCGTCCCTTGTGCGGGAATCCTTTGCAGCCTATGGGGTAGCTGCTCCAGCTACCTGGCAGATTGCCCTTCACGTCTTTATGGATGCCATAATGTTGATCGGAGGCGGGATTATATTTGCCCTCTTCTGGATAGAAACCACAGGCATGGGTGCAAAGCCCACAGCCCAGAAGATATTCAATTCCGGAATGCAGATCCCTGGTTTCAGGCGGAACATCGGCAGTATTGAAAAGGTTATGCAGCGCTATATTCCAAAGGTTACCGTGATAGGAGGAGCTTTCATTGGGGTTCTCACCCTGGTTGCAAGTCTACTCGGTACTCTCGGAAGTGCCGGAGGTACCGGACTGCTGCTTACAGTAAGCATTGTGTACCGTCTGTACGAGGATATCGCTTCCGAGCAGATGATGGAGATGCACCCGATGATTCGTTCCTTCTTCGGGGAGCAGTAAGGGCGGGTAAACCTCTAACTGCAGAGATAACTGAAAAAGATCGGTCAGAAAGGAAAACAATCAAATAAAAGGACACAAAAAGGGGATCTTCGAATGAACATAATACTCTTCGGCCCCCCGGGTGCCGGCAAAGGTACCCAGGCCAAAAAACTGGTTGATTTCTATGGAATTCCGCAGATTTCCACAGGGGATATACTGCGGGCAAATGTTAGAGAAGGAACGGAACTGGGCCTTGCAGCCAAAGCATATATGGACAAGGGAGAACTTGTCCCTGATCAGGTGCTTATTGGTATAATTAAAAACCGCCTGACAGAAGCAGACTGCAAAAAAGGTTTCATTCTTGACGGATACCCGAGGACTGTCCCCCAGGCTGATGCCCTGGAAGCAATCCTTGATGAAATTGACAAGCCCATCGATGTCGTCCTCAACCTTGAGGTACCTGACGAAGTGCTTGTAGAAAGAATAAGCGGGCGTTTGATGTGCAAATGTGGAGCAAGCTACCACGTAACCTCCAACCCGCCAAAGAAAGACAACATATGTGACAGCTGCGGCAGCGAGATCTTCCAGCGCGTCGATGATACTGCAGAAGCCGTCCAGAACCGTCTGGATGTCTACAAAAAGCAGACCCAGCCACTTATCAACTACTATAAAGAAAAAGTTATCCTTGTCACCCTTAATGGTACAAAGGATATAAATGTGGTCTTTGAGGATATTAAGGCAATTCTTGCAAAGTTTGCCTGAACTCCTCCTTTCTTTTTTTTGTATTTACTTTTTTATTATTTTATGGATTTCTGTGCAACAGATATTTGTCATCTTACGTCTTTTTTGTTACACTCGCCTGCATGGAGATCGGAAGAAGGGGATAATACCGCAATTCCAGCTGTCCAGCTAATGGCAGTGAAAAACAGGGAGCTTGCAGAAAAGCTTTAAAATTATAGAAAAGAACTTGTCTAGATTGCGTGACAGAGTGATTAAATTTTAAATATTATGCGACTGCTTATCTCAGTAGGAAGCTTTTGCTGGAGAATCTGACTTACATGACTGAAAACTCTATAGACGAACTGATAAAGTGGGTTATCAGCGTTGACCGCCGCCTGATACTTATGGAGTCCATGAAAAGGCATAATGCAGTGAGGGCTTCGGATATCGCCCATGAAGCAAGCAGGTCTACACAAAATATCAGTCGCGCTTTAAAAGAACTTGAGGAAAGGGATTTAATCGAGTGCCTGACTCCTGAGAAAACGACCTGGAAAAAATACATGCTTACGGATAAAGGAAAAAAGATTCTGGAAAAGCTGGAGGGAAAATACCTTTAATTTTGGTCAGATACATTCTATCTGAACCACTTCTTTTTCTTCCTAAGGGATAATTCCGGATGGTATAATTTTTACCTTTTACAGTATTTTTCCTTCAGCTCTCTTCTCTAAGTCTTAGATAACCTTCCACAAGGTCAATATTGGCCCTGACAACCGATCTTTTGAACTCGGTCAGGTCTTTTGTGATATCCTCAAGAACATCAGCACAGTCCTGGCTGGTGACCACGGCCCCATCGGGTACCATCCTGCCTGAGGAAATTTCTACTCCACGAACAATGGCCTTGTGGAGGATAAGCGTATCTTTCCCAATATTGCAGTCAAAAACCACTGCCCCGAACCCTATGAAGCAGCTGTCTCCAATCAGGCAGGGCCCGTGTACAATGCAGCCATGAGCAAGGGAAGTATTTTTGCCGATCTGCACTTCGGAATGTGAGAGGGAATGGACCACGACATTGTCCTGTACATTGCAGCCGCTGTGAACGGTTATGGATGATCCGCGCTCGTCTGCCCTGAGGACTGCATTGGGCCCGACGAATACATCATCTGCAATACTTACGTTTCCGATTATTACTGCAGTTTCGGATATCCAGGCCTTTTTACTGACTCTTGGGTGCTGTTTATGGGGGTTTGGCAGATGCATTTTTTACCTCTTTGATGTGGGGATGCGCACGGAATCCCGTTTGGAATTTCTATCCCGAATCAGGCTCTCTGTTTTCAGGCTTCAAAGCTTTTTTATGATAAATTATGATAAGTTATTTAAAACTATGTTTTTATTCAACAACCCCTGAAAATATACTCCAATATTTTTTCCATGAAATAACTCATGGAAAACGTAGTTCCTCTAGCGAGAAATGTGAGAAAAAAGGAAAGTTAACGTGTCCTTGGGAGTTCAAAAAGAAATAACAGCTAACTGTATTTCAGAATTAAGACCTCTAATAACAGGGTTTCAAGGAAGACAATAGGTGTTTCAAAACATCAACAACATAACAAGGGACGACCAATGTAAAAAATTGGAAAAAAAATAGAATATTACAGTTCAGTAAACATAGCTGAAGCAATATAAGGGAAGCAATATAAGGGAGGCTCAGTAAACGTCCTCAGGCTCAAAGACCTTTTCTCCTACAACCTCTCCTTCGAGATTTCGGTAGAAACATGACCTGTACCCCATGTGACAGGCTCCTCCGATCTGTTCAACGAACAGGAGAATGGAATCCATGTCACAATCGATCCGGATCTCCTTCACTTTTTGCAAATTTCCCGAAGTTTCCCCTTTTTTCCAGAGTTGCTTCCGGCTACGGCTCCAGAAATGAGCGATTCCTGTCTCTACAGTCTTTTCAAGGGCTTCCCGGTTCATATAGGCGCACATCAGAACCTCCCTGCTAACCTGGTCCTGAACTACGGCAAGGATCAGGCCGTTTTCATATTTCAGGGTATCAAAGTCAATCATGGGGGATAGATTGCCAAACTAGTATAAAAAGGGAGGTCTACCATCCTGAGAATAAATACCCAACTCTGAAAAAGAATGATAATACTCCAATTATGTAAAACAAGTAATAAAATTTGCGAAGATATATATTGTATTCTGCTTAAAAGTTTATGGAAGAAACAAAGTTTGGCACTTAATTTTTAACAAAAACGGATTCATAGCAACTATATATAAAACCCGTGGATGAGAAGATGAGTTTCAGACTTAGGAGTAAAATTGTGCCCCTATTGGTACTATACGGATTACTTATAGGGTCAATTATTCCAGTCTCTGCACTGGATACAGTGGACAGCAAACCTTACGATATTTATGAGAAGCTAACTATCGACGTGCCGGGGGACCAGAAATATGTACCCGGAGAAATCCTTGTGAAGTTCAATCCCGGCGTCTCCGAAGAAAAGATAAAAAACATCAATGTCGGACACGGGACGCAGGCAACTTACACCAGCCCTTACGCGGGATTCAAGATATTGAAAATCCCAAAGACAAAAACCGTTGAAGAAATGGTAGAGATCTACAGAAAAAACCCCAACGTTGAATACGCCACACCCAATGCCATCACTTACGCATTTATGGGGCCGAATGACCCATTATATAAGTACCAGTGGAATTTCAAGAACGGAGTCGGTGGCATAAACCTCGAGCCTGCATGGGACATTTCCACAGGAGAAGGAGTAATCGTTGCAGTACTTGATACCGGCGTAGCATACGAAAAGTACGGCTCTTATATTGTAGCTCCGGACCTTGCAAACACAGATTTTGTTTCAGGTTACGACTTTGTCAATAACGATGCCCATCCAAACGACGATAATGGGCATGGGACCCATGTCACCGGAACCATAGCCCAGAGTACCAATAACTACATAGGGGTCGCAGGCGTGGCTTATGACTGCTCCATAATGCCCGTTAAAGTGCTCAACAAAAAAGGTAGTGGTCAGTTAGACGATATGATAGATGGCATTTATTTCGCTACCAATAATGGAGCGGATATTATAAGCATGAGCCTCGGATTCCCTCCTGGATATTACCCGGGAAAGGGCCTTGATGATGCACTCGAATATGCATATCAAAAAGGGGTTACCATCATCGCTGCATCAGGAAATGATGGAGCAGGCACAGTAAGTTATCCTGCGGCTTATCCCAGGTGTATTGCAGTTGGTGCCACCAACTCTGGAGGATTAAGGTCAGATTATTCAAATTACGGAGACGCTCTTGACGTTGTGGCTCCTGGTGGTGATGGAATTGACCGTGACGGAGACGGATTCATCGATGGAATCCTTCAGAATACATTCAGCCTTAGACCCACAAACATGGGGTACTCTTTCTACACAGGCACATCAATGGCAACCCCGCATGTATCAGGTGTCGCCGCTCTATTAATATCCGCAAAAGCCAGCGCTACACCCGATGATGTAAGGAATGCAATACAAAATACAGCAACAAACCCGGTCACTTCGGACTGGGACATGTATTACGGACATGGGCTCGTGAACGCAAAAGCTGCCCTTGACTCCATTCAAGGCCAGCCGACTGGAAACAACCCACCAGTAGCTGAAGCAGGAGGCCCGTATACTGGAATCGCAGGAACTGCAGTAAAATTTGATGGTTCAGCTTCATCTGATTCTGAAGGGAGCATTGAATCATATGAATGGGACTTCGGAGACGGAAACAGGGGTACAGGTGCGATTTGGGAACACACGTACTCCACTGCTGAAACCTATACAGTTACCCTCACGGTAATGGACAATGAAAATGCTGTGGGAACTGACACGGCTACCGTGGAAGTTACTGAAGCCTCTTCAGAAAACAAAATCCATGTTTCTGATGTGAGTGTGGAAACCAGTTCCAGAATGGCCGGGAAAAACAATTTTGTTTCTGCTAAAGCAGTCGTAACCATTCAGGACAGTGGCAATAGCCCTGTTGAAGGAGCCACGGTCTCAGGACATTGGAGCGGTGCAAGTAGCGATCTGGATTCTGCTGTAACAGATTCGACCGGAACTGTAATAGTATACTCAGATGAAGTCAAGTCCATAGAAGGAACAAGCTTGAAATTCACTTTCGAAGTGAACGGCGTAAGTCATACGATCCCATGGGACGGAGATGCCACATCCGGAGAAGGAACATATCCTTAAATTCAGAAAATGAACCTGAAAAAAGTAAATTAAAAGAAAGTAAGTTAAATTCATGTCCCTTAAAGGGACAAAATATTTCCTTTTTTAAAAAACCTTTGAAAAGCCAAAAATTCAAAAGTTCTGTTCTCACGGTTTGATCCCAAGAACGTCCTCAACATACGCCCTTAAAATCTCTGCAACGCTCCAGGCCTGGGCAATGCAGCCCCCGGGAGAGTAAGGGAAATCCCCATCAAATACCTCGGAAATAGTGCCGACACCTGCCGTTTCAAGATGCATATCAAAACCTTTGAGGAGGGAACGCATAGCTTCAAGGCTCTCTTTTGAGTAGTTGTGTACTTTCCTGTAGGCTTTGACATAGGACCCAAGAAGCCAGGGCCAGACGGTTCCGTTGTGGTAGGCCATGTCCCTTATTTGAGGCCCTCCCTGATAGCGTCCCCTATAAGAGGGATTATCCATTGAAAGTGTCCTGAGCCCGAAAGGCGTGAGCAGATCCTTTTCCACCCTGTCCACAATAGCCTTTTCTTTCTCAGAAGAAAGCATTGTGTAAGGGAGCGCTACTGCAAAAATCTGGTTAGGGCGGATCGACGGATCTTTAATATGATTTCCCGCCTCATCCTCAGTCACGACATCATAGAGGCAGTTAGTCTCCGGATTCCAGAAAACGTCTTCAAAGTTAGATGCCACCCCGGCTGCAAGAGTTTCATATGAAGAAGTTTCTTTGCCAAGGAGACCTCCGAGTCTGGAAGCAGTTTTCAGAGCATTATACCAGAGGGCATTGATCTCACAGGCTTTACCTGCCCTTGGAGTCACTGGATTATCCCCTATTTTAGCATCCATCCAGGTCAGTTGAGGACCCTGCCGAATAAGATAATCAGAGTCCATACCGATTCCAAAGTCTGTGCCATTACGGTAATTATCTATGATACTTTCTACAGTATCCCAAACATCAGAGAGAAACAGTAAATCTTTTGTGTATGCGAAATATCGGCCAAGGGCATGAATAAACCAGAGAGAAGCATCCACGGTATTATAGACTGGCTCTCCTCCGAGAGCCGGGAAAGTGTTAGGGACCAATCCTCTCCGGCAGTGCTTTGCAAAGTTTTTGAGAGTGGACCGGGCTTCATCAAATCGATGGGGAACTAAAAGAAGGCCCGGCAGAGAAATCATGGTGTCCCGTCCCCAGTCAGCAAACCAGTGATATCCAGCAATTACCGACTTCTTGCCTGTAGAGGAATTCTTCACAATAAAAGAATCAGTTGCCCTTAGAAGCTTAAGGGCGAAAGGTTCGGTAAGCCTTGAATTAAAAGCAAAAAGATTCTGCCGATAGACCTCCCTTGTATAGAGTTCCTCAACTTGCTCAAGAGTAAGAGAAGAAATATCTTCGGTTGAAGCAACAATAAAAAAACGGGAAGTTCCCACTTTGAGTTTGCTTTCGAAATAACCGGGGTTAAAGTTGTCTTCCTGGAAGGCAAGTCCGCGATCCTTTTCAGTATCATACTCAAAATTGTAGTACCACATCGGATTACGATGGTACTGGAGATTGGACAAAAGCGAGAAAGAAAAACCATTCGAACTTTCCAGTTTTAATCCTGTAGAATCGGCTTCCTGATAAAAGGAAAGGTTTCCGGAGCGAGTAGTGGAATGGAAATCTCTTGAGTTTACCATAGGGAAAATTCTTAGCAAAGCTCCCTCTTTTCTGGATCTGACATCATAAACAATACAGGTCGTATTATTATTATGAACCATGAAGACCTTTTTCTTCACGGTAAAAACGTCGGGCTGGTAAACCCAGAGGGGAAAGGGAGCAAGAATGAATTTGGAAAGGTAATTAAAACCCGTAGGGGAAACAGTGCCCGGATATTTATGGGTTGCAAGTCGATAGACTTCTTCATTGATAGAAATTTCCTCATCAAGAGAAGAAAGTAACAAAACCCTGCCAGGGGAATTCTCCGGAGCTGCTACAAGTAGTCCGTGATAAGTCCTTGTATCTGCTCCAATTACTGTTGATGAAGCATATCCTCCAAGCCCGTTCCCTATAATCCATTCTTTTTTTATACCTTCTTCATAAGTAGAAAATGAATCTGCTCCAAGCCTGATCCCACTCATACATACATGATTAGGATTTGATTAATTATATAGTTGTATGTTTGGAAGGAGGGGTTTAAACATAGAAAGAAGTATACAGTATAATAAGTTTTAAGATAATTATATTTCAATTGTAAACATAAACTATTTTAGTTGTACAGGACATAAGAAAGTGAGAATTATGAATCAAGACCTTTTAGAAATCCTTGTTGATATCTTCAAATCATCCGGATACAATGTAATAATATCCAGTCAGTCTGATATCCGTGTAGAGAAAAATGGGCATCAAGCTTATGTCATGTGCGCCCTGAAGCCAGACTACGAGGAGATAAAATATTTTTCCGAAAAGATAGAAGCTTGTACCGGAATCTATGTGATGACCCAGAAAATGTCGGGAAAATTGAATGAATATGCAGCTGAACTCGGAATATACATATGGGACAGAGACGAACTGGCTCTCCAGATCGGAAGGGCAGTTCTGGCAAATATGGAAAGAAAATCGAGTGCTTATCAGACGGAATCTGAAATACCTTTAAAGGAATCTCAGAACCAGGTAGAAGCTATCCCTGAACTCACCAGAGAAAACTGGGGAGAGGAAGACTTCAGACAGGAGTTTTACTCCGATGGGAGACTTGTACCACTTCAAGACATGTCAAGAGAAACAGAAAAAATCTATTTTGAATCCAGAACCCTTCCAAAGCCAGTTGAGGAGAGAAAACCTTTAGAGAGACTGGAAAATAGCGAAGTTTCCAGAATTGAACCGTATGATATGCTGAACATACAATCTGTAGAACCCAGGATATCTAAAGATCAGGCAATTATCATTGCAAAACCCTATATCAGCAGCCCTAAAGACGCAATTTTGAAATTCGTACCTTTCTGGAAGTATTCCTATAGTGTTGAGGCAGAAAAACGGTTCAGATCAAAAGTGATGAGCATTACAGGAGAAGGGGATGGCTATCTTAATGCTCTGAACAAGTCAAAAGAAAATATTGATATAGAAGGTCTTGGGAATCCGACCAGGATTCCGGCAGTGCAGTATGAGGTAAAGCGGCCTAATGTAGATAAAAAACAGGCAGAGAAAGTCCTTCTTGATTTGATAATACAGGAAAATACACGTGAGATGCGCTTTAACAATCTGGAAGGGCAGGCAATTATATATGAACAGAAGAGCATCAGCCCAAAAGCCGATGAAATAGAACTTGACATGGATCTGGTATATATTCCTGTATGGGAAGTGAAGGGTAAACGGAATTCTCTTGAGATCAATGCTTATAATGCCAGCGTGCTTGAAGAACCTATAGATGAAGATGCAGAATTCCTTTAAGAGAGACCTGGAAAAAAAAAGTGGAAGAGAAATTATTAGAAGGAAAATATATAAGACATGAAATATATGTAGGTCTTGGGAGAAAAACGGATTTCCAGGAGAAGGAATCTGCCCTTCGAAGACTTATTTGATAAAAATTTTTCAGATAAAAGAGATGCCATCTCGCATAAGCGTTATATGTATTAGATGCAAGATTATATAACGCTGATGAGTTATCTATAAGCTGTAACGGATGACATTTTATAGAAAATAAAGGTCTTCAGTATTTTAAAATTATCAAAAATAAAAAGAGGTATATATAAATGATTGAAGTAACAGAAAAAGCTGCTGCAGAACTGAAAACACTGTTGGAACAGGAAGGAAAATCTGACCTTGCACTCAGGGTCTTTGTTGCTGGAGTAGCCTGCAGTGGAGTCCAGTACGGACTTGCCCTTGATGATGAAGTGAAGGAAGACGATGTGACGATGGAAAGCAACGGAATTAAGCTGGTAATGGCAAAAGACATCGAGAGCAGCTTCACTGAAGGCAGCATTGATTACGTTGAAGATGAAAACGGAAAAGGCTTCCTTATCCGCAACCTCGGTGCCGGTGGCGGATGCGGTACCTGTGGTGGATGCCATTAAATAAAAGCAAAAACCTCACAGGGACATGAAAAAATACCCGAACCTGAAGAAGCAAATAAAAAATGAAAACAAAGGAGAAGGGAATTTATGTTTCCAGGAATGGGAGGCCGAGGGACGAACCCGGCTAAAATGAAACAGATGATGAAGCAGATGGGGATTGATGTTAAGGAGCTTAAGGACATTGAAGAGGTTATTATAAAGACTGCGAACTCTAATATAATTATTGAGAACGCAAATGTCACTATAATGACAGTCCAGGGTTCGGAAACATATCAGATTGTAGGTGATGCAAAGGAAGTCCCAAAATCTCTGGAAATCCCTGCCGAAGACATCAAACTCGTAATGGAGCAGACCGGCGTCTCCGAAGAAGATGCCAGGAAAGCCCTGAAGAACTCAAACGGAGATCTGGCAGAAGCCATTGTGGCACTTTCTGCCTGATCCCTTTTCTTCATTTTACTAATCCTGTTATCTTTTTAAAAATAAAAGTATGGAGCGTTCTGCCTGAACATTTTATTTTAGCTGTTCTCCTGAGCATTAATTTCAAGATTTTTCCGAGTATTTTTCTGGACGCCTTATCCAGTTCACTCTATTATATCTTAATCTACGCTGAACACTTCAGTCTATTTTTAGGTTATAAGAATCCTTCTACAATAAGCCCTGGATTTATGTTGAAGTAGCGTGCACCCTTCGGAACTTAGACAGAGTGCCGGAATAGAAATCCAGCAATTCAAATGATTCGAACCCGCTTTTAGAGAAGCATAGCTAAAAGAGAGTCGGAACATAAAAATCAAGTAATAAAAATAACAGATGAAAACAACGGGATGAAAAAAGGTCAGAATAATAAAACTTAGAAAACGGTTTCAAAAGAATAAACATATCAAAAGATAGTGAAAGGCCGTGTAAAAGAACCAGGAAACAGACAAAATAGTCCAGAAGAGAGACAAAGTAACAAGATCAAGAAGAATAGCAGCTTCA